>JALTMS010000262.1 GCA_027001345.1 Acidobacteriota bacterium
AGCAGGCCGTGACCGACGTGATGGCCCGGCGCAGGGAGGCCTATCATCTCGAGGCCCCGCAGCCGGTGGAGGGCGAGGACGAGCGGGACTCGCCGCGCTCGATTCATGAGATCCACGCTGCGATTCCCGAAGCCTTCATCGAACGTGGTGGATGGGACCGCGCCCCGCGGGTCTCCGGCGTGGAACTGCTGCTGCCCGCCGGCCTGACCCCACGGCGACTGCTGGCAGGCGGTTCGTGGCGCGACGCACAACTGATCCCTGCCCGTGCGGAGGCGTCGAGTGACGATGGCCTGAGCTGGGAGGTGGGCCCGCCGGACCGGATACGGGCCCGCCGGCGTGTGTCGGCCTCCACCGATGGATGTCGACTGCAATTCGAGCATCTGCTCGACGACGGCGACGCCGGGATGGTCGAATGGGGTGTCGAATGGAACCTGGCCCTCCCCGGACGGGGCAGCCTGACCGCTGCCGGGTCCGTGACGACGTTCGACGGATCGTGGATCGCGCCCTTCAAGATCGAGGCCACCGGTGAGCTGACGGTCCGCTCGGAGGCGCCCGCCTCCGAGGTTCACCTCGAGTGCGAGCCTCCCTGCCGCGTGCTGGCCCACCTGGTGGAGACCGTGGTGCGCTCGGAAAGCGGCTTCGAGGGGGTGATCCAGGGCCTTTGTCTCCTGTTCACTCCTCCTCGCGGTCAGCGAAGAGTCCGGATTACGGCATCTCTCGCGCCACCAAGGTGTTGAATCCGATTCGGCCCGGCCCCTATATTCGTTCAAAGCGGGATTCCGGAGGAACGCAGGTGAGGGTCGACTCCATCACTCGGTGGCCAGGACGCTCGGAAGGATCCGGCGATGGCCCGTAAAGCGCGCCGCCGCCGCCAAGCGACCAGGGGCTCTCGGACCGCAGGCGGATGCGGGCGGGGCTCTTCTACCGCCCTCGCTCCGACCCCCGATGCCGACAGCGGCAAGCCCAGTGCAGACGACGGTTTGACACCTCGGGCTGCATCCCCCTATGATCCGCCCGCCGTCTCGCAACCCACCGGAGACGAACCCACGATGCCTTCATTCGGGGAGACGCTGCGGCGGCAACGGGAGCTGCGACAGATCTCGCTACGGGAAGTCTCCGAAGCGACGAAGATCAATATTCGCTATCTCGAGGCCCTCGAGCGCAACGACTTCACCCACCTCCCTGGTGGGGCTTTCACCCGTGGCTATATCCGCTCGTTCGCCAGAGTAATCGGCGTCGATGAGACGGAAATGGTCGATGCCTACCTCTACGAACTCTCGCAGCAGGATGGCGCAGGCGACTGTCCCGTCGATCGCGGCGCTCAGACCGAGACTCTGGCCCGCCATTTCTCCCTGCCCGGCGGCAACGAGGAGGAGCGCCGGCGGCGGGCCCGCCTGCTGGTCATCACTGCTCTTGCCCTGCTGTTGCTGGCCGTGGTTGCCGGCGGCAGCTGGGGCCTGCACACCTGGCTGGAGAGGTCCGAGTCGGGAACCCAGGTCCAGGAAACCCTCACCCCGTGACTACCGCCACTCCCAGCCTGGCAGCCAAGCTCCTCGACGCGGTCCGCAGCGGACAGGCTCCCCAAAAGGCACGCCTGGCCGCGGCCCGAGGCGCTCTGCCCCTGGCCCCCGCCGAGCTGGCAGTGCTGCAAGTTCTGCTGCTCGATGATGCCGACGAGACTGTCCGCTCGAGCGCCGAGCAGAGCCTGGACCAGATCGATCCTTCGGTGGTAGCGGAACTGGCCGAAGATGCCGACACCCCGCAGGCGGTTCTCGAGTGGATCCTCGATCGGCTTCCACGCTGGCCCGAGACCGGGGCACTGATGGCCCGGCGGGTCGATCTCCAGCCCGACTTCGGCCTGCGTCTGGCCACCTGCGACGAGGCTTCGACTCTCGAAGCCCTGGCAGGAAACTTCGTCGTCCTGCGTGCCGTTCCGGAAATCGGCCGGCGGCTGCGCGACAACGAGGCCCTGCCACGCGGCGCGCTGCATCGACTGCTCGATCATCTCGAAGAAATTGACAAAGAAAGCGCCCGCCGCGCCGAAGAGCCGGAGATCACCGAAGCCACCGAGCACGATGGCGGCGGCCAGCCGGAACTCGAACCGGCCAGCGATCCCTTTCTCGCAGCCCTCGGCGTGGATGCCGAAGTCGAATCGCTGCTGCCTTCGCTGGGCCTCGACCTCGGGCGGCTGTCGGAACGCAGCGAACTGCTGTGCGAAACCGAGGAGTTGGACAACGAGGGCCTGATCAAGCGCCTGTCCCGCCTGAACGTGGGCCAGAAGCTCCGGGTCGCTCTGTTCGGTGGCAAGGAAGAGCGGACGATCCTGGTTCGCGACAGCAACCGCATCGTCGCCGCCGCGGTGGTCAAGAACCCCAAGTTCACCGAGCAGGAAGCCGACGCGGTAGCCAAGTCGCGCAATGTCAGCGACGAAGTGCTTCGGCTGATCGGTCGCAACCGGGAGTTCGCGCGCAACCCGAAAGTCCAGCTCAGCCTGATCAACAACCCCCGAACGCCGATCGAACTGGCGATGCACTTTCTCCCGCAGCGCAACGACCGGGAGTTGAAGATGCTGTTCAAGAACAGGAACGTCGCTGACGTCGTCCGCCGCCAGGCGAAGAAGATCTTCGATGCGCGGGAAGCTCGGCGACGGGTGCGACTGCGCCCCAAGACGCACTGAAACCAGGAGGCGGTGGAGCGAAGTGACCCGTGACAGGATGAAGGGCGATGGTGTAGATTCCTGGGGTAGGTCGGCAACCCACTTCGAAAGCTCTCCGAGAATAGCCATGCGCGCGCTGAAAGCGGTCCGGCAACACCTGAAAAGTTATCACCTCAAGTCTGGGGTCTTTCACTTCTATCGCGGCGAACACGGTCCCGCCGCGGACTTCCTGACCCGCGCGTTGAACGAAGACGGTGACCGCCTGTCCGCAGCGGACCGTCGTGCTGCTCTCTATTACCTGGTTCAGACGCGCATCGGTGCTGCGTTTCGTCACGAGACACAGGGCGACATGGATCGTGCGATCGAAGAGTACATCAGCGCTCTGAAGGTCATGCCGAAGTATCCGGACGTCCATCTCCGCCTCGGCGATGCTCTGGCCCGCACGGGTCGGCACGACGAGGCGATCGACCACTATCTGCAAGCGATCGAGGTCAATCCGCTCTACGTTCACGCCAGGGTACGCCTCGGTTTTGCCTTCCTCGAAAAGGGAGATCTCGACTCCGCCCGCGAGGCCTTCCGCCAGGCGGATCGTGCTCGACAGACGCGGGCCGAGCGCGGCTTGGAGAGCGCCGAAGCGGCCCTCAGTCGCGGCGAGACCGACGTGGCGGCGGCGATCTACAAGGACGTTTTCCAGGAGAACCTGGCGCGCTTCAAGCGGGAACTCGAAGAAGGGCTCAGCTACCTGCGGAGTGAGCGGTGGGAGGATGCCGTCACTCATCTCGAGACGGCCGCCCGGCTCTGCCCCCGCTACGCCGACGTACACAACTACCTCGGCGTCGCCCTGGCCGAACAAGGCCTGCACGAACCGGCAGTCGAGGCTTTCCTCGCCTCGGTGCGAATCAATCCCGAGTACCTGGTGGCCTGGCTCAACATGGCCTTCGTGGCCCACGAAGTGGGTGATCAGAAGCTCGCGCGCGAAGCTCTCGCCGAGGTCCTCGAGCGCGAACCGGACAACGCACCCGCTCAGTACCTGCTCGAGCAGCTCGAGGCGAACGCCGAAAGCCCGTCGGCACTTTCCCGGCCCTCTTCGCGGGCCGCACAGGAT
Source organism: Acidobacteriota bacterium (assembly GCA_027001345.1). Classification (GTDB taxonomy): domain Bacteria; phylum Acidobacteriota; class Polarisedimenticolia; order J045; family J045; genus JALTMS01. Next base: position 3,762 of record JALTMS010000262.1, read on the forward strand.
CGGCCATGACGATCTGCGCCTGTGGCCAGACGGACCGCGGCCTGCTGCGTCCGCACAACGAAGATGCGCTGTTGATCTCCCTCGATCACGGCGTCTTCGCCGTGGCCGACGGCATGGGCGGGCACGCTGCTGGCGAGGTCGCCTCGGGCCTGGCCATCGAGGCCGTGCGAGAGGTTCTCGATCGGCCCCGATCGCCGGAGGACGCGATGCCGGACCTGATCCGCCGCGCGATCGACGAGGCCAACCGACGTATCGCCGACCGCATCCAGCTCAGGCCCGAGTACCGCGGCATGGGCACGACCCTGGTACTGGCGGTGGTGGAGGGCGAGCGATACTGGATCGCCCACGTCGGTGATTCTCGGGCCTACCGTATTCGTGGCTCGGAGATCCGGCAACTGACATCCGACCATTCGTTCGTCAACGAGCTGGTGCGTCTCGGAATGCTCTCGCGCGAACAGGCGGCACGCGATCCGCGTCGCAACGTGGTGACCCGCGCTCTGGGCAGCGGACCTTCGGTGGCCGCCGACGTGGTGGAGGAGGTCGCCCAGCCCGGCGACCTGATTCTGCTCTGCTCCGACGGCCTCAACAGCATGCTCGACGACCAGACCATCCTGGCCACGGCCAGGACTGCCGAGCAGGATCTCGACGACGGCTGTCGCCGGCTGGTGGCCGCCGCCAACGCCGCCGGCGGCGAAGACAACGTGACCGTGATCCTCGTCCAGCCTGCCGGGTCCCGGGTCGATACCACGACACCGACCCAGCCGGTGACCATGCCGGGCTCCGAGTCGAAAGAGGGACAGGACTGATCTTCTCTCGGGTTTCCCGTCCGGGAGGCCCACCAAGGCCATTGTTGACCCAGCTTTCGCCGCCTTTTATATTCGTCGCATCAAGAGGTTATCTTGCCATTGTCGTTCGATCGCCCAAGTCCCACGACCGCCCGGCTGCTGCTGGCGGTGGCGCTCGTCATCGGAGGCGTGGCTCCCGCCGCCCGAGCCCAGGCTCCGGCATACCTGCAGGCACTCGAGTCTCTGGCCGAGGAGCAGGGCCTGATCGGTGACGACATCTCGCCAGCCCTGACCCTCGATGCCGCTTCCGCCGAAGCCCGACTGCTGCGCGCGCGCCCGACCTGCGAACACGGAATCGAAGTCGCCATCTCCGAGCCGGCCTTGCGCGTTCACGTTCAGCCCGAACTGAGCCGGCTCCTGCGTGATGTCGATCGCGACGGGGTGGCCGACCGTGCCGCCCTGGCAGCCAGGATCGCCCAGCGGACGCTGAATATCTGTCGGCGCTCGGGACTCGCCCCTCCCCTCGACGACGGTGACGGCGAACTCGACATCTACCTGCTCGACCTCGGCGATCGCGCCCGAGGTTTTGCCGCCCTCGAGCAGGCCGTGGGCCCCGGCCGCGGTGCCTTCGGCTTTGCCGTGGTCAATGCTTCGCCACGGGAGAGCGATCCGGACTTCGCCGCGATGGTCGCCAGGCTCGTGGCGCGACTGGTCTTCGCGGCGATCGATGCGCGCGCCCCGTCCTGGTGGCTCGAGCCCAGCGCGCTGTGGGTCCAGACCCGGGTCAGTGGCCCCTCTCTGGAGAGCGAGAGAGCTCTGGCGGCTCGCTGGAATCACCCCGAAGTCGGACTGACCACCTCCGATCCTCTTCTGGCCAGAGGCAACGTCGGCCTGTTGTGGTCGATGGACTCCCCGACCTCCGCCTCACGCGCCCTGAGCGCCGGCTGGAAAGCGCTGGCTCGCCGTGACCCGGACACATCACCGCTGGCGACCATCAATCGGGCCTTGACAGCTTCTCTGGGCGTTGGCCTGCTCGATCTCCAGCAGCGAGCGGCAGCCATGCAACTGGCCACTGGCTTCGCACCGGCGCGGCTGGCGGGCGACATCGAGACCCTACCCGTAATGGGAGCCAGCACTTCACTGCCGATGGGCCCCGGGGCCCATCGGCAGTGA
>JALTMS010000263.1 GCA_027001345.1 Acidobacteriota bacterium
CAGGCCGGCCCCTGGACCGATGATGCCCTGCTGGCCCTGGCCCGGCTGGCCTGGCCGGTGGCTTCGGAGGCGGGGCTGCTCGAGACCTACCGACCCGAGGCCCTCGAGCAGGCCCGATCGGCGTTGGAACGGATCTGGAACGAGCTGCAAGACTCGAACTCCGCCGCCGAGGCCGGCTATCGGCTGGCCCTGCTGCGCGTCCTTCCCGAGCCGGGCTTCTACGATCCGGATGGTGCGATCGCGGTGGCCGGCAGCCTGCCGACGATCCACCCCGATTCGCCGCGGGTACCCGACGCCCTGCTGCTCGCGGCACGGCTCCACCTGCGGGCCGGCCGTCCGGCCCGGGCCCGGGAGCTGTGCTGGGAACTGCTCTCCCGCTTTCCCGATCACCCCGCAGCGGCCCGGGCCTGGCTGATCGCGGGCCGGGCGGCATTCGCCAGCGGCCTGCGCGGAGAGGCGATGACGGCCTTCGGTCGGGCCCAGGCTGCGGGAGACGCAGCCGTCGCCCGCCGGGGGCTCGAAGCGGCCACCCTCCTCGATCGGCTGAGCTTCGGTCTGCTGCGTTCCGACCCGGCCTATCAGCCCGAGGGCTCGATGCTGCATCTGCCCGAGCGTGCGGGCGACCTGGCGCTGGGACCCGACGACCGGGTGTCGGCCACCCTGGGCCGCCGGGGTGAGCTGTGGTCCCGGACCCGCGACGGCAGTCTCGACACCCGCGCCCTTCCCGGGGTCCGGGCGGTGGCCTACGATGCCTGGGGCCGCCTGTGGAGTGCGGGTGGCAACACCGTGATGATGCCCGCGGCCAATCTGGTGCTCGAGAACAACCGGGAGATCATCGCCCTGGCTCCGGTGGGGCCGGCGGCGGCCTGGGTGGTGGACAGCAAGGCTCGGAGCGTTCTGCGGGTGGAAGCCGGTCGCGGTGTGGTGGTCGAGGCCACTTTGCCGGGCAAGGCCACACCGCTCGACCTGGTGGGCACCGAGGATGGGGGCGCATGGGTGCTCGACGGCCGGCGCCGGCAGCTCCATCGCGTGGCCAGCGATGGGTCGCTGCTCGAGACCCGTGATCTCGAGTCGCTGATGCGCACGCCGCTGGCCCTGGCCCGCGACCAGCTCGGCTACCTCTACGTACTCGACGGCAAGCAGAAGCTGGTCGTGATCTTCACGCCGGAGGGGGAGATGCTTTCCCGCGTCGCGCTGCCCACCGCGGGGGAGGGGGCCCTGGCGCGGCCGGATCAGCTCGCTGTCGGCGCGGCGGGAGATCTGTTGCTCGCCGATGGGAGAAAGAAGGGTCTGCTATGGCTGCGCTGAGTTCTCTGAGCCGGAGGAGGCGCTGGTCGGTAGCGGGTGCAGCGCTGCTCGCACTCCTGCTGCCCCTGCTCAGCGTCGCTGAAACCACGCCCGAGCCGCCCGCTCCGATCGCGTCCGGAGCCGCCTCGCAGCCCACCGTCGAGGCGCTGCTGGCCGAGGCTCGCAGTGCCCTCGAGCAGGCTGACCTGGAGATTGCCGAGAAGCTGGCCCGACAGGCCGCCGAGCAGGCCGAGTCCCGCGAGCAGCTCGCCGCGGCGCTCGATCTGATCGCCCAGTGCCTGTTCATCCTCGGCGATGCGGAGGGCACCGCCGAGGCCATCGATCGTCTGGTCGAGCATCTGCCGTCCTACGAGGTCAGCGGAGAGATCGTCGGGCCGAAGTACGTCGAACTCTACCGCTCTCGGCGGGAGAAGAAGGTCGGCTTTTTCGCGCCCGTCTGCAAGCCACTGCCCTGTGAACGCTACCTGGTGGACGGTGCCGAGGTGCGTGCGGGAGCGGGCGGTGAGCTGGCGGTCACCGCCGGCGCCCATACCGTGCGCCTGTTGCGCCACGGCTTCGAGCCGTGGGAAAGCAGCGCCGAAATGGAAATCGCCGCCGGGGAACACAAGGTCATCGAGGTCGAACTGCGGCAGGTTGCCCGGGATCTGGTGCTGCAAACGGTTCCGCCGGGGGTGGAAGTGCTGATCGACGGCCGGGCGGTGGGCCGGACGAGGGCCGCCGAAGACGATCCGGAGGCCGGACGTTTCGAAATGCGCGAGCTGTCACCCGGCGAGCATCTGCTGGTCTTGCGACGGGAGTGCTACCAGCGCCTCGAGCAGCGGGTGGAGATCGTCCTCGACGCCCTCGACCCCGGTCCGCTGGATCTCGGCCGGATCGAGCTGCAACCGGCCCGCGCCGAGCTGGATCTGCGCTGGGATCGGCCGGCGGGGCTGCTCTCTCTCGACGGCCGGCAGGTCGATCCCGGCCCCCACGAACTCTGCCCCGGTCGGCATCGGCTGGAGTTGCAGCTCGCCGGCAAACGAAGCTGGTTCGAAGAGGTCGAACTCAGCAGCGGAGAGCGCCGGGTGCTCGAGGTTCGGCCCCGGCCGACTCTGGCGCTGGCGCCACCGGTACTCGAGGCTCTGGGGGCGGCGGCGGCTGAAGGCTGGAACCAGCTCGTCCTCGATGCGGATCTGGCCGCTCGCTGGCACCAGCGCGTGACCCGTGGCGGCCGCTCGGCGCCGCCTTATCCATCGATCGAACGCCGCCGGGTGGAGATCGGAGACCTGGCGCTGCCTCCGGGCATCGACCTGCTGGTGATGATGGACGAGGACCGGGAGGCGATTCCCGCCGCACGTCGACTGCTGCTCTTCGATCCGGTCACCGGCATGCTCGAGCAGACCGCCTGGCCACTGGCCGAGAGCGAGCAGGCCCTGGCGGTGGCCGCCGCCCAGCTCGCGCCCGCGCAGCCGGCCGCCGTGGCCTTCGTCGGCTTCGACGTGGCCGGTCGGCTCGCCGGTCCACCGGTGATCACCGAGGTCCATCCCGCCTGTCCGGTGGAGGGGCTGGCGCCGGGAGAGATCCTGCTCGACCTCGATGGCCGGGCCCTCGATGCCCGGGATCCCGTGCGCGACCTGGCCCGCCGCCTGGCGGCCCTCGAGCCGGGAGAGGCGATCAAGCTGCGGGTGCAAACCGCCGAGGGGCCGCTGTTGCGCGAGGGCCAGGTCCTCGCTCAGGTCGAGCCTCCCAACCCCTACCGGCTGGGTGCACACCTCCTGCTCCCCCGCCTGGCGGCAGCCCGTTCGGTCAGCGCCACCGCCGAGGGGCAGCCCCGTTTTCTCGCGGCCCTCGAGGAGGGGATGATCCTCGCGGCGCTGGGGCTCGATCAGCAGGCTGCCCGCCTGCTCGATCGGACCGAGATTCCTGCGGATCTCGATCCCTCCACCGACCTGCGGGGTACGGTCTGGACCGTTCTCGAATCGTTGCTGCGCCGGGTCGGGGCGGCGGAGTACGCCGCGGAGGTCCACGCACGACTCGCGAGCCTCGGTGGTGCCCGCTTCGGCGGCCGCCAGGGGCCACCCCTGTCCTACGCTACCGGTACGCCGCTGCGCTGAGGCTCTCCGTTCAGGGGCCCGTATCGGCGTAGATCACCCGGTAGAAGGCCTGGTCGCCCGGCTTGGCGTCGATGTACTGGCCGGTGGGGGAGGCACCGACAACCTCGGCGTCGGAGAAGTCGGGCAGGGTGGCGCGGTGGATCTCGCAGTTGCCCGGGAAGTAGTGCTCCCATTCGAGCAGCACGTCTCCGGTCTCCAGTCGCGAACAGCGCAGGTCGGCGCCGCTGGGCCACATCTCGATATGCCGGTAATCGATGCGCTCGTAGGTCATCAGCGCCGGGTCGAAACGCTGGCCGGTGGGCAGCACCACGCTCTCGTGCACGCCCTGGCCCTTGGCCTCGGCGTGTACGAGATAGCGTCGCGACCACGAGCGCAGGGCACCGCAGCCACCGTCGTAGGCCGGCTCCGACTGGAGGATGTCGATCATCACCGAGTCGGTGGCGACCGTATCGTCACCGACGATCAGCGAGCAGGGCCACTCGTTGCCGTAGATCTGCCAGGGGCGCGGCTCGTGGCCGAAGTTCGAGCAGGGCTGGCCGAAGAGCATGTCGCCCACCACCAGCGCCGTCTTCTGGCCGATGGACTTGACCGAAGGGTCCGACGGAACCACCGGCGAACCCATGATGTCGGCCAGCACGGAGGCCTCCGGCGTGTCGTTGTAGAGCCAGGGGTGGAGAGCGTTGGCGTTGCGGATGCTGCCAAGGTGATTCTTGTAGCCCAGGGTGGCGTTGGCCTGGCTGTGTCGCTTGACGATCGGAATATCGACGATGTAGTCGGCGTCGAGGACCAGGCTGTTGATCTCGGTGTCCGGCGGAGGATCGACATAGGCCGGATCCCAGGTGACGTAGGTGTAGGGATCCCATGCGTCGTTGCCCGCCTGAGCGCTGCCGCTGGCGTTGAACTGGACATCCGGGTAGTAGGCGCGCACCTTGTCACGGAACCACGGCGGAATATATCGCGCCCCACTGCCGGTCGTCATGTCGTAAATATGACAATTAGCGGACAGGCCGCCGGCGCGTACGAAGCCGCGGATCACCGCCACCGCCGGTTCGGGGATCGCATCGATGATGTTGCCTGCGCCATTGACGGGGTCGGTGGAGTTGTTGCAGTTGATCTTGATCATCAGGTGTCGCGTTTCGGGGTCGGCGAGGGGGAAGACCTGCTTCCAGGCGTCGTCCAGGCTGCTGCCCTTGAGCAGCCGTACCGCCTCGTCGAGCATCACGAAGACGGTCTGCTGATCGACGTAGTCGCGGTACATGCCAGTGGTCTTGGGCCAGCGGGCCGCCATGCCGTTGTGGACGTGGACCACCCGCGGCAGGGCGCGATTTCTCTCGGGCAGCGACCAGCTCCGGCCGGGCAGCAGCAGGGGTCCGGCACCGGCCCACACGGCGGCGCGGAGGAAATCCCGTCGGTTCAATCTCGTTCGTCTCATCAGGCCTCCTGCCCACGCTATACGGCGTCCGGCGGTGAGCAGCAACGGGGATCTCGAAGAACCTGCTCGAACGTCGTCCGCAGGCCTGGCGCGGAATCCTCGGAGAAAGCTGTCGCCATGGCTGCCGGAGTCATTGGGAAGGGTTTGCCGAGTAGGCCTCGGTGACTGGGAACCTCTGCCAAAAAGCGAGCCTTCGTGACTTGCTCCGGGGCCGGGGCTGTGCGATGTTTTCAGGCCCGCCGAGCCGGACGGGCCGACGCGCGGCCTGCACCCTCGAAGGAGAGCGACGATGGGCCACAACTGGGAGCAATCTTACCACCGCCTCGAGAGCGATTTCGGCCACTGGGAGAAGGCTGGCGACGTCACCGATCAGCTCATCGATCTGATGCTCAACTACCGCCAGTCCGGCCATCCGGGAGGCTCGCGCTCGAAGGTCCATGCGCTGATCGCGCTGCTGCTTTCCGGCACCATGCGGTGGGACATACGTCGTCCCGACAAGCCCTTCGCCGATCGCTTCGTGCTCGTTGCGGGTCATACCGTGCCGCTGGTCTACGCGGTGCTTGCGACCTTCAACGAGGCCCTTCGTCTGCGCTTCGAGGAGACCGGCGACGCGAAGTACCAGGTGCGCAACGCCGGCGAATGGCAACTGACCTGGGAGGACCTGCTGGGCTTCCGCCGACGAGGAGGGCTGGCCGGTCATGCGGAGTTCGGCGGCAAGACACTGATCTTCAAGTGGAATACGGGGCCCACCGGCCACGGCTTTCCTCCGGCGGTGGGGCAGGCGATGGCGCTCAAGAGGGCCGGTGCCGGTGACGTACGGGTTTTCGCCCTCGACGGCGAGGGCGGCCTAAGCGCCGGTGGGACCCACGAA
>JALTMS010000264.1 GCA_027001345.1 Acidobacteriota bacterium
ATGGCTGCGGCAGCACTTCGGCAATCCCTCGAGCAGCCACGTCTTTGGCCGCCGCGCTCGGCAGGCCGTGGATCGCGCCCGGCAGCAGGTGGCGGCGCTGATCGGCGCCGAGCCCGACGAGATCGTTTTCACTGCGTCGGGCAGCGAGTCGAACAACATGGTGATCCAGGGCAGTGCCCGGCGAGCGCGACCGGGGAGGGCGCACCTGATCTGTTCGGCGATCGAGCATCCCGCGGTGCTCGAGCCCTGTCTTGCGATGGAGGAGCGCGGTCACCGGTTGACCGTGGTACCGGTCGATGGGCGGGGGTTGGTCTCCGCCGCTGCCGTGGAGGCCGCGCTGGCCGACGATACGACCCTGGTCTCGGTGATGCACGCCAACAACGAGGTGGGGACGATCCAGCCCATCGCGGCCATCGCCCGTCTGGCTCGCGCCGGTGGGGCACTGAGCCACACCGATGCGGCCCAGTCGGTGGGGAAGATCCCGGTGAATGTCCGTGAGCTGGGAGTCGATACGCTTTCCATCGCCGGGCACAAGCTGTATGCGCCCAAAGGCATCGGTGCGCTCTACGTCCGCCGCGGGGTCGAACTGCCTGCGCTGATCCACGGCGCGGGCCACGAAGCCGGTCGGCGGGCAGGCACCGAGAGTGTTCCCCTGATCGTCGGGCTGGGAGAGGCATGCCGGCTGGCGGCCGAGCACCTGGCCGCGGGCGAGTCCGCCCGTCTCGAAGCTCTGCGGGAGCGGCTGTGGCGGGCCCTCGAACCGGCCGGCGACCTGCGACGCCACGGGGCGAGGGAACACAGCCTGCCCAACACCCTCAGCGTAGGCTTTCGCGGCCTCGAGGCCGACCGCCTGCTGGAAGCCATCGCTCCGGTTGTCGCGGCCTCCGCGGGAGCGGCCTGCCATTCCGCCGGTGTCAGCGTCTCCTGGGTGCTCCACGCCATGGGCGTCGCCCCGGACTGGGCTCGGGGCACCTTGCGGCTGACCATCGGACGCTGGACGACCGAGGAAGAGATCGACCGGGCGGCGGAGGCCATCGTCGCTGCCGTGCGAGGGCTGTAGCTCAGGCGGATCCGGTGGCGCTCGTCGCCGAGTCGATCGTCCGGCTTCGCGTCTCGATGCCGCGCAGAGTCCTCGGCCGAATCCATGGCAGTCCACTGCGGAACCCTGAGCACATCACCGGAGATCTCGAAGCTGGACGGCTCGAGTTCCTTGCCGGCGATTGAGATTCAGTTCTCGAGCGGGCGGCGGGATGAATCGATAGGGGGATCGGATCAGAACTCCGACCAGTCGACGACGACTTCGTCTCCTGCCCGCTTGAGTTCAGCCCTGGTGCTCTTCTCTCCGAAATGAAGACGATAGCGACCGACAGGCAGGGGACCGATTCTGATTCCCGCGTCCGCTGGAAGCACGGTCGTCTCGGTCAAGGTCTGCCAGTCTCTCCTGGCGGAGTCCACGACGCGAATCTGCTCTCGAGCGGAAACAAGCGCCCGAGAGCCCACGATTCGGAGGAACGCTCCCTCCGTCAGCTCGAGATTCACCTTGGTCAGTTGCCCGCGCTGGGTGTAGAGCGGGCCCTCTACCGCGGGAGCCATGCCGGGAACCTTTGCCAGAACCAGCCACGGCCCTCGATCGCGTGGCGCGAGCGTTCCTTCTCCCTGGGTCAGTGTAGCTGACACACTATCCCCCCGACTGTCCGGCCGGCGAAGGGATACGCGCCCCGGACCGTTCCACACACTGCCACCAAGGGAGACTCGTGCACGGATCGACGATCCCCTCTCGAGCCGAATCACGATCGGATCGGATGGAGAGAACTCCGAAGCCGAGAGGAAACGGGATTCCCACGGAATGCCGTCGTCGGTGGCTCGAGGCCCTTGCACGTGGACAGATTCGCACCACGGAGGGAGCGAAAGGGCGAAGCGTCCACGAGAATCCGTAAAGGCCAGAGATGCCTTTTTGTCAGCCACGACTTGAAAACCAATGTTCGAAAACCAGAGCGGACTTCTCTCGGGACTCAGCCGGACCGTGGCTCCCCTGCTGCATCGAACCTGTGCTCCCGCGATCGGTCGCTCGTCGGAGCCATCGACAACGGAACCCCGGCAGCGAAGACCCTCGAGCCGGACGACCACTGGCTCACCTTCTTCTTCGTCCGGCTTCCGTTCGGGGACAGGTACGAAGACCACGCTCTCACCCTCCCGGATGCCGAGGATCTCGCCGGGCTGGAGGATCGATGCACCCTGTAGCCTTGCCTTGCCGTCGCGATCGGTCCTACCGGAGGACACCAGCTCGAGCTGCTCCTTGGCCTTCCGCTCGAGAAGCACGACTGTGGCATCCTTCACCGGCAGATCCCGCCGAAGAACCCGAACCTCCCGAGGCTGAGCAGTTTCGATCAGGACTTCCGTGGTTTCTCCTTCGGCTACTTCGACCGTCTGTCGAGCAAGCGGAGCGCCGGTGCTCGACGGCCCTTCCGCGACGAGCAGGTCCACCATTCCCGGGGCCAGGCGATCGAGCTGGAAGCTGCCGTTCTCGCCTGTCTCGGTCTTGCGAGGCAGCCCGAGAGTGTGCGTTTCGACGACGGCGCGAGCGAGGGGAAGACCATCGGAGCCCATGATCGTGCCCCTGATGGTGCCACCAGCCCGGAGCGCGAAGACCTCGTCCGGGGTCCCATCGGAGGAAGTCCGGGCGGTGGGAATCCACGCGGGGGCATATCCGTCGTGAACGACGAGGAGAGGACGATCTACATGCATCAGCGGGCAGATTGTCATGTAGCCATCTTCGTCGGAGACAAAAGAGACGGCGATGCGGGAGAGCGGCCCCTGGAGGATCTCGGGGCTGGCTGCGGCCCGCGCACCTTCGAGGGGAACACCGGTGCTACCGTCCACGATACGCCGCTGTATGCAGCCGCTCGAGTCGAGCCTGACGGAGATCGGCTTCTGCTCTCGAGCAACGACCCGCGGAACGACTGCTGGTGCGTAGCCCTTTGCTCGAACAACCAGGATGACCGGTTCATCGCCGAGACCGGTCAGGACGCCTGTCCCTTCGGGACTGGAGAAGGAGAGGGAATCGAGACCGTCGGCAATGAATGCCAGTCTCTCCGGAGATGTCCCGTTCGAGTCGGCGGGCAAAGCGATGGCGCTGAAACGAGAAACCGGCAGCCCGCTGCCGGCGTCCGTCACGGACAGGCGCATCGATCGGCCTCGCCGGAGCGTTACCGTCAGCGCTTCATGCGGATCATCTTTCAGAATCCGAATTTCGCGGAGGTAACCGGGAGCAGAGACGGACAGAACGATCGGCCCCTTTCCAGGAAACGAGAGCGTGGCCGAGCCGTCGTTGTCGACGGTCTGCCGATCCGCAAGTGTTGCAACCGCCTCTTCTTGCTGCCATGTGCTCGCACGGGCATCGCGGACTGGTGTGCCAGATTCGTCCAGGACACGGACCGTGACGGCCTCGACCCACGCCATGGATGCCGTGGAAACGAGTATGGAAAGAATCACCGGAAGAAGAGAGAAGGCACATCGCTGACGTCCAGGCTGATGTTCCGAATCAATCTGCCGAGCTACCATCTCAGCTGACCTCCTTCCGGCCACCCCGGAGAGCCGAAACACACTTCAGATATCCTCGACAGGTGCGCCGGCATCATCCTGCTCGACGCCCAGTGGGCAGGTGCCGCCGATGCGGTCTTCCGGCTTTGCGGCTTCGAGTTCGGGCTCGAGCGGTTTGTCACTCAGGTTGTCACAGGGAGGATTACCGGCGGTCGAGCAGAACTTGCCCTCACAGATTCCGAGAAGCCGGCCAGCCCAACTACATTCCGCCTCACCGCTCGTGCAGCCGTAGGTACCCTGCTGAAACCCAGGAGTACATTCATTATTCGCACAGGCATCACAGGCAAGCGTGGTGCTGAAACCGCCGAGGACGATCGTCAACACCACTGTGATCACCAACAGAACGCTCGAATACAACGAGTACAGTTTGTCGTTCATCGAGAGAGATCGTTTCATAACGCTGCCTCCTTGTCGATCGGATACCGAGCTTCGAGTGAGATTGCAGGCTCGTGCTCCGAGTAGGTTTCTGTTGACGGACTATCCTCATTCGCCGAAAGAGTCAACCATTTCCAGAATACCGGATCCCGGATCCCGGAGGGAGGTGTCCGAGAACATGGAAGCCGCCATTTCGCAGGGGATTGGCTGGCGGATGTGGAGGCTTGGGTTTTTGTTGTATTTTCACTTCCGCGAGTCTCAGTAGTGAACTGGCAGCGGGGATCTAACCGTTGACATGGCCTGGTCGAGGCATGATACTTCGGCTGAAACGTCACAAATGGTTGCTCGATGGCGCGCATGGTGGCCTCTGCGGCTGAGGTGCGGCTGGAAAATCATTCAGCAGGCGGTGGCGCGCCGAGCAAGGGCCGGAAGGCTCGCAGAGCCAGGCCAGCCGCCAGTTGCGGCGTTTCAGCCGGAGCGCTCGTACACGATCCTGGATCGTGCCAGGGCAGCGACAAGGTGGGCGCAGCGCTGCGAATCGCCGTTCTGCTTGACTCGGGGGAGTCCTGGTGAACGAAGGGATCAGGAGAGCGATTGGGCGGCTGTTGCGGAGGCTGCGTGTGTCGCAGGGCCTGTCGCTGTCCAGGGTCGAGGAACTGACGGGGAAACTGGGATCACGGGTTTCTCGTTCTCGACTGTCGGAGCTCGAGCGAGGAGACGTCTCCTTTCAGTTCGATGACGCACAAGTGCTCTGCCTGGTGTACGGTATGCAGCTCGCAGACCTGTTCGTCGAAGCGCTAGCCGCTCGCCCCCCCAGCCTGTTTGCCGAAGAACTGACAGCGGAGGGGCTCTTCAATGAAGGGAAGAGCCTGTTTGACCGGGGTAGAGTCCTCGAAGCTGCCTGGGCTTTCGATGCGGCGGCAGAGGGGGCGGCTTCGCGTGCTGGTGCGATGGCTGGGTTGGCTCGGATCAGCGCCAGCTTCTGCTACGATCGGTTGGGGGCGGGGGATCTTGCGCTGCGACGTGTAGAGCAGGCGCTGGACGTGGTCGATGAGGAATCGGACACCTTCTGGCGCGCGATGGCGCTGATGGCGGTGCTGCTGGCCTCGAGAGGAGCGCGGGTCAGGGCCCGGGTCTATTTGCAGCCCGCCCTGGCGGCTCTGGAAGCTGGTGTTTCGCCGAGGTTGCGGGTGTTCCTGCTCGACAACAGTGCAGCAACCCTCCACTTTCTGGGTGAATTGGATCAGGCGACCAATCTCTCCCTGGAAGCGGCGCGTCTCTATAGGCGATTCGGCGAGTTCGACTTGTGCGCATTGAAGCTGGCGGCCGCCGCGACTTGTCGGAGCGAGCAGGGTCGTTCGGAACAGGCAATCCGGCACGCTCGTGATGCGGAAGGGCTACTCGCTGATCTCACTCGCGTCGACACCAGGGTTTTTGTGCTCGCGACTCTGGGGAAGGTACTGGCGGTTGGCGGTGCTGCTTCAATGGGCGAAGCGAAGTCCTGTCTCGAGGAGGCATTTCGCGTGGCCGACTTGCACGGTTTGAAGCTCAGGGCGAGGGAGATCGCCGAAGTCCTCGAGCAACTCGCGCGCCGGGAAGGAGACTGTGCCGGGGAGCGATTGTGGAAACGACGGGTCGAGAGCCTTCCCCGTGCGGTTCTTGATGGCCTGCTGGACATGGCAGACAGGCCGAGATCGGCATCGGACTCCAGGAGG
>JALTMS010000265.1 GCA_027001345.1 Acidobacteriota bacterium
TCCTTGCGCTTGCGATCTTCCTCTTCGTGAGACTTGGCCTCGTCGACCATCTTCTGAATCTCGGCCTCGCTCAGGCCGGAAGAGGCCTGGATCGTGATCTTCTGCTCGCGCCCGGTAGCCTTGTCCTTGGCACTGACGTGGAGAATTCCGTTGGCGTCGATGTCGAAGGTCACCTCGACCTGAGGCACGCCCCGTGGAGCGGGAGGAATATTGTCGAGAATGAAGCGCCCGATGGTCTTGTTGTCCCGCGCCAGCGGCCGCTCCCCCTGAAGGACGTGGATCTCCACCTGAGTCTGGTTGTCGCTGGCGGTGGAGAAGACCTCCGACTTGCGAGCGGGAATCGTCGTGTTCCGCGCGATCAGCGGCGTCATCACGTTGCCCAGAGTCTCGATGCCCAGGCTCAGGGGCGTGACGTCGAGCAGCAGCACGTCCTTGACGTCACCCGAGAGCACGCCGGCCTGCACTGCCGCACCGATGGCGACCACCTCGTCCGGGTTGACCCCCTTGTGGGGCTCCTTGCCGAAGAACTCGGTAACCAGCTTCTGCACCAGCGGAATCCGGGTCGAACCACCGACCAGGACCACCTCGTCGATCTCTTCGCGGGACAGCCCCGCATCCTTCAGGGCCCGCTCGCAGGGCTCGAGGGTGCGCCGCACCAGCGCATCGATCAACTGCTCGAAGCGCGAGCGGGTGATCTTGCGCGCCAGGTGAACCGGCCCCGACGGTCCTGCGGTGATGTAAGGCAGGTTGATCTCCGTCTCCTGGGCGGTGGACAGTTCGCACTTGGCCTTCTCGGCAGCTTCCTTCAGTCGCTGCATGGCCATCTTGTCCTGGCTGAGGTCGATGCCCTGGTCGCGCAGGAAATCGGCCACCAGGTCGTCGATCAACACCTTGTCGATGTCGTCGCCACCGAGGTGGGTGTCGCCGTTGGTCGACTTGACCTCCACCACCCCTTCGCCGACCTCGAGAATCGAGATGTCGAAGGTACCGCCTCCGAAATCGAAGACCGCGATCTTCTCGTCGCTCTTCTTGTCTAGGCCGTAGGCTAGCGCCGCCGCGGTGGGCTCGTTGACCAGCCTTTCGACCTTCAACCCCGCCACCTGGCCGGCGTCCTTCGTGGCCTGCCGTTGCGCGTCGTTGAAGTAGGCGGGAACCGTGATCACTGCGCGATCGACACTCTCTCCGAGGTAGGCCTCGGCATCCTGCTTGAGCTTCTGCAGGACCATCGCCGAAATCTCCGGCGGCGAATAGAGCTTGCCGTCGATCCTGACCCGAGCGTCCCCGTTGTCCGCGGCTACCACCTCGTAGCTGACCTCGGAACACTCACCGGCCACTTCATCGTACTTGCGCCCCATGAATCGCTTGACCGACGAGACCGTGCGTGACGGATTGGTCACCGCCTGTCGCCGGGCCACCTGACCCACCAGGCGCTCACCCTTGTCGGTCATGGCGACCACCGACGGGGTCGTCCGACCACCCTCGGAGTTCGGAATCACGATGGGCTTGTCGCCCTCCATAACGGCAACAACGGAGTTCGTCGTTCCCAGGTCGATACCTATAATCTTTGCCATCAGTCACTTACCTCCGGCGGCGCCGGGCCGCTGGCGGGTCTTTAAGACTCCCCCAACCCCACGTCAAGCGTGGTCCGTGCGCGGGAGCGCAAAAACACCCGCCCATGGGCACCGGTGCGCCGGGCGGGCCCGGAGATCATCCCGCCCGGTCACCCGCTTCGCTGGCCGTGGGGGTCTCGTGCGCCGCCCTCGGGCCTGGTCCCCTGACCTTCCAGCGAGTTGCCAAGACGTTGAAAAGGGGGAGATCTTTTCGGGCGACCTCTCAGCGCTCGAGGCCGGAGCGGGAGAAGGTCCGCTCGAGGGGCCCGAAACGATGCTCTCTGACCAGTGAAGCATCGCCGCCGGCAACACTGAGCCGGTAGCCCCAAGGGGCCAGCTCGTAGCCGATCGGTCGCCCCCAGGGATCGATCAGCGTCCGCTCGGGCAACAGTCCGACGCTCGCCAAAGTGGCCAGGTCGCGCGGCCAGGCCCCCTCCGCGAGGTAGAAGCTGCGCACCGCCTGCTCGACACGCGCCAGCCGAGCCGCCGCCGATGCCCGCCGCAGATCTTCCAGACCGGAACTCCGCGACAGCCACTGGGCCGAGGCCAGTGGCGCCGGCAGCACGTCTCCGACGAGCCCCGGGGCCACCGCACGGACGACCTCCTGAATCGCCATCGCCCCGCCGAGAACCACCAGCACGGCCAGCAGCGCCGCCAGCACCCGCGCAGGACCTGCGGAGCGGAAAAGGCGAGCGGTGGGGGCCTTGCGTTCCTCGCTCTCCTGACCGGCGATCTCCACCAGGCGACCTTCCACCAGGCGCGCGAGGATCTTGAAGGCCTCGAATGTGCCGACCTCGCTGAGTTCAGCGATCTCCATCGCGCTGCGCCGGCCATCAACCCACCGCAGAATCTTCACCTCGCTGCGAGTCAACTGGGGCGCCCCGGTCTGGGCTTCCTCTTGCAGCGGATCGGTGGGGATGAAACCGAAATCGATGTCGTCTTCGTAGACCGAGCCCCGCACCTCGGACGACTCGCTGCCCACCGTGGCGAGCACTTCCTGGGCAGCTCTCGTCGGGCGCAGCACCGCCAGCCGTGAGGGGAGCGTCCGTTCGATCAACGGCCATTCATCGACCATCTGCGCCCCCTCCATCAGGAGGGTCTCGCAGGGAATCGGTGTGATGAACTCCCGGTCCCAGTCGACCCGGCGGTTGGGTTGAAAATCGTACTCGCCGTTCTCCCAACGGAAGAGTTCGTAGATCGTCTCGGTGATCTGCAGGGAGAGCTGGTGCCGCAGGGAATCCTTGTCCACCCACCCCTGGCTGGCCAGTACGTGCCCCAGACGTTGCAAGGTTTCACGCTGCACGGCCAGAGCCTCGTCCAGCCGCGCTTCGGTGAGCTTGCCGGTGCGCACGAGCAACTGGCCGACCCGCTGCTCGAGAGGGCGCAAGTTCGAATCGGCGGCAACGACTCGGCCGTTGTCGAAGGCGACGGAGATCTCGTCACTGCCGCGCCGCAAGACCAGCACGCCTGTCTTTCGCTGCAAGCCGATGAGCTGTAGGATGTCGGTCAGGGAGAAATCCCCCAGCGTTCCCTTCAGGGCCATCGTCTAGCGCCCTCCCCGTTCCGCCGGTGACCGAGGACGCATCCCGGGAAGCTGGGAAGCCAGCCACAGCACTGCGGCGGCCAGCAGATAGACCAGCCCCGGACGCCAGAGCACGCTCTCCGGCTGCTGGGGCAAGAGAAGACCCGGCCAGAGCCCCGAAATCAGCAGAAAACACCAGGCGCAGAACATCGCCCAGCCGGTCCAGATCCGCCCCTCGTGGACCACGGCCAACCCCGGTGCGAACAACTGGACGGCACCGCGCGCGCGCCGTGTCCGGGCCAGGTAGCGATCGATCCTCCGGGTCTGCTCTTCCCGGGCAGAGGGTGCCAGCCCCTCCCGTCGAGACAACAACTGTGAGCAGGCCAGGCACAGGCCGCTGGCCGTCATCTCGCCGCTGCGCAGCGAGGCCGCCTTGCCGCAGGTCTCGCAGCGACGCATCTCCAGTCGGCCGCTACGGAAACGCAGCACGAAGGCCCCGAGCAACGCAGCGAGAGCCGCCAGGGTCAGCGGACTGCTCGGTCGCATGGCTCGACGCAATCCGGGGCGCAGTTCGTCGGCCAGCACCTGCCGTGCCACCTCGCTGACGGTGAAGGTCGGATCAGCCACGTCGTCTTCTCGGGTTCTTGCCTCGAGGCGAGCGACCTGCTTGCGGTCGATACGGTTGGCGGCGAGCAGCGACTCGTTGGCCTTGTCGAAATCGAAGGTGGCCAGCCGGACCTTCCACTGATTGAACAGGGCCAGCACGTTCTTGCCGTCAATTTCCAGGGCCTGCCGATAGTGCACGCCGGCAGCCTCGTACTTGCCCACCCGGTACAACACGTTGCCCAGGGCGACACGGATCCGGGCGTCGCGAGGATCGAGTTCCGCAGCCTGCCGCAAGAGCGGCACCGCACGGTTGGGATAGCGCGGTGCGAGCAGCCGGGCCAGCAGCAACTTCCAGGTCACTTCCTGGGGATCCTCTTCGGCCAGCTTGGCCAGACGGATCAGCAGGTCCGGGCGCAGAGAGCCCTCCACCGAAGCGACGGCCACCTGGGCCGTGGGCGAGGCCGCCACGCCGGTCAGCAGCCACAGCCCCCCGACCAGCGGCGGCGTCAGCGCCAGCAGGAGTAGCAGCCCATAGATCCAGCGCCGCTCCGCCGGCCGGCACGCCGGCACCAGAGCCACAGCCCAAAAGAACAAGCTCCAGATCCCGATCAACAACATCGCCAGCGGCGAGAGCAGCAGGGTCCAGCCCACCGTCGAGCGCCAGCGGGGATGCCAGTGAGCCGGAAGGTGCGAGTCCACCTCCCGGACCAGCTCCGGCCCGTGGCGCAGAAGCAGTGCGAGCAGGCACAACACCCCGGACAGCAGCAGGGCGGCCCACAACGCGCCGGTGACATTGACCACCTCGACGAAGAGGGTCCAGAAAGAGTGCCAGCGAGTGGTCCAGGCCCGCCAGGCCAGACCCAGGGCCCGACTCCACTGTCCCTTCTCCCGATTGGCCCGAGCCTCGGCCCACCAGGCACCTGCCTGCTGGGGATCGAGACGGCGAGCGAAGCGGAAGTGCTGCACCGCCATCGCCAGCTCGCCCCGCTCGAGATGTCGATAGCCCTCGGCCAGAGCCGCCGCGGCCATCGGTTCGAGGCGCTCGACGCCCTCGTCGCGCAGAAAGGTCAGCAGCTCTTCACCGGCTTCCGCCGCCCCCTGGAGGTCGCGGGCGTCTTCCAGGGCCTTACGGCGCCACCAACGGGCCTCGATCCGGCTGAGCAGGGAGGCGGCGACTTCCACCTCGCCGCCCGCCAGAGCCTCCTCGATGGCGTCCTTCGGCCCATCGTTCGCCGGCATTCCGAACCCGACCCCGCCCCAGGCCAGCAACCCTACCAGCAGCAACCCAAGTCGACGGTGGAAGACAGGCACCGAGATCATTCTCCCGACTGCCGCCGCCGGACCTCGACGAACTGCATCTTGAGTTCGACCAGGGCCTGCTCGAGCATCTGGCTCTCGTTGGAGTCCAGTCGCCCTTCGGTCTTGCGTCGCAACAGCTCCAGCACCTCGATGGCGTGGCGGGCCGCGGCGATATCGACCCGGGGCTGATTCGTGTCGGGGTGGGGAATGACCCCCAGCCCGGCGAGTCCCATGACGACGAAGGGACGGATCAGATCGTCGAAGACGATCTCGTAGGCTGGCGGGGGCGAGTCGGCAGCCCCCCGCTCGAGAACGCCCCCTCCGGGAAGCTGAACTTCCTCGCTCCGGCGCCTTTCGCCGGTCTGTGGATCGATGCGCCGCCGGTCATTGACCCGGGCCGACGATTCAGCCCCCTCTTCGCCGGCGTTGCGGTGGTCGGAATCCTTCTCGATCATGACGCAGACTCTCCCCGAGGATCTCCGAATGACAATCTAGGGTCCGGGGGAGAATACCATCCACCGGAAGAGTGTGCGGCAAACAGGAGCGGCCTGATTCGAATCATGGCGGACCGGCGCGATCGCGCCTCCGCGGGAG
>JALTMS010000266.1 GCA_027001345.1 Acidobacteriota bacterium
CCGCCACAGGGCCTGGAAACCCGAATAGGGCGGGCGATTGGAATAGTTGGAGGTCAGTGAATCGAAGGCGTCGGCGATCGCCACCATCCGCGCGGCCAGCGAGATCTGCTCCCGATGCAGCCCCCGGGGATAGCCCGAACCGTCGCAGCGCTCGTGGTGGTTGGCGCAGACATCCAGGCAGATCGCATCGTCCCAGCCGGCTTCCCGGAGCAGGGTCACCCCCCGGGCCGGATGGCTCATCACCTCGGCCCACTCCAGGTCGGTCAACCCGCTCTCCCGATGCAGCAACTCCCCCGGAATGTCGCCCTTGCCCACATCGTGCAGCAGGGCGGCGCGCCCGAGGGAGGCGAGTTCCTGCACGTCGTCGGTGCCGATCGCCCGGGCGAACTCGATGACGTAGAACGCCGTGTTGGCCAGGTGGGAGACCACCTCGAAGTCGATGCCGAAACGAGCGACGAGTCGCGAGTAAGCCGCCGGCTCGGCCAGCAGCAGCCGCGCACCGGCCTCGGCCACCCGCTGTACCCGCTGGTTGAGCCCCGGAGAGGTCAGATCGGAAAGCACCGACTCGATCACCACCCGGGACACACCGAGCAGAGCGTCGCAGCGAGACTCGAGGGGACGGCCGGAATCGAGCACGACTTCGACGAGCTGCAACTCGTCTTCGCTGACCTCCGTCGCGGGAGCCTCGGCGGACTGGGGAGCCGTCTGCCCCTGCTCGGCGCAGTACTGCTCGTAGGCCTCGGCCTGGTCGGCGGGAACCAGCAGTTCGTGGACTCCGCTGGCCACCAGCCGATGGCGCACGTCGTCGGTGAACTCCATGTTCCGCGCCCGGTAGAGCACGGGATCGGTGCCGTCATGCTGGATGTAGAGGTCGAAGCTGAGCATCGTCTCGGCCCGAAGGTGTTCGATCGGGACGAGGATGTACTGGGCGGTTCCTGCCGCTGCCGGCATAGCAAGGGGCCTCCGGCCGTACGCTGCGCACGGCCCTCCCCCGGCTCTTCGGCCCCGCCCACCGATTCTTGAACCCTCGTCGATGCTCCCTTCCCGCGGGCGGAATCGTGCGAACGCCTGATCGACGCCCCGGACGGGAGTAGAGTAGGGACGAAACGCCCGACGAAAGGAGGCAACACCATGGGTCGCTTGAGCGGCACCCGAACGGAAAAGAACCTGCTGATGGCCTTTGCCGGCGAGTCCCAGGCTCGCAACCGCTACGACTACTTCGCTGGCAAGGCCCGCAAGGAGGGCCTGGTGCAGATCGCCGAGATCTTCACCGAAACCGCTGCCCAGGAACGGGAGCACGCCAAACGTTTCTTCAAGTTCCTCGAGGGGGGCATGGTGGAGATCTGCGCCACCTTCCCCGCCGGCACCATCGGCAGCACCGCCGAGAACCTGGAGGCCGCGGCGGCGGGAGAACTCGAAGAATGGGACAAGCTCTACCCCGACTTCGCCCGCATCGCCCGGGAGGAGGGCTTCGACGTGGTGGCGAAGACCTTCGAGGCGATCGCCATCGCCGAACGCCAGCACGAGCGGCGCTACCGGGGAGTGTTGGCCAACCTGAAGGCCGGCACGGTGTTCCGCAAGGAGGAGAAGGTCACCTGGCGCTGCCGCAACTGCGGCTACGTCCACGAGGGTCAGCAGGCGCCGGGAGTCTGCCCGGCCTGCGCCCATCCCCAGGCCCACTTCGAGGTGCTCGCGGAGAACTGGTAGCCGAATCCGGCCTCCCACCGGACGGGGAAACCTGGCGGAGGGGGTGGGATTCGAACCCACGGTACGCTCTCGCGCACGACGGTTTTCAAGACCGTTGCCTTCAACCGCTCGGCCACCCCTCCGGGGCCGGCAATTCTAACCTGTGAGAGTCGAGGGGACCCGGAGCCTCCGGGTCCCTTCAGACCGGCAGGGACTCGCGGCACTCGGCGAGCAGATCCTCGGCACCGGGAAGGTCACCGGCCAGATCCTCGGCCAGGGCCCGGGCGATCTCCGTCGCCGCGCGCATCGCCGGGCTGTGCAGCGGCAGGTTGCTCAACTGCCGGGGTCCGGGACCGGCGGCGGCCGGATCGTCGGGAATCATGCCGATCAGCGGTGGCTCGTCGATCGGATCCTTGCCCTCGAACAGTCCGTCGAGCAGCCTCGACTCGGCGCTCGGCTGGTCCGGACGGCAGCGATTGATCACCAGCCCTGGCGCAAAGCCCGTGTCCCTGGCCGGCGAAATCTCCTGGCGCAGTGAGTTCATGTCCCGCACGAGGTCGTCGAGAGAGGTGTAGACCCGCGGCCGGCGGGAGGGTCGGCTGGCGGTGCCCCGGGCGGTGCGGCGCAGCCGAGCCAGGCGCAGGAAGCGCTCGGCATCGGCCAGGGCCTGCTCCTCGTTGGTCGCCACCACCCAGTGGTGGTCTCCGAGCAGGAAGAGATCGAGCACCTGCTGGCCGACACCCGCCTGCAAGTCGGCGATCACCACGTCCACCGGCAGGCGGCGCATCTCCGAACCGAGGCGAGCGATCTCGTCGGTGGACAGCCCCCCGACGGCCACCGTCTCCCTCGGACCGGCGACCAGGTGCAGGCCGTCGATGCCCGGGATCGGTGCCATCACCTCTTCGAGGGACGACGCCTGGCCCCGCAGCAGGTCGTGCACGCTGCGCCGGGCGTCGAGACGGCCGGTCATCAGGTGCAGGTCGGCGGTGCCCAGGTCGAGATCGACCAGGCAGGTGGTCACGCCCCGGCGAGCCTGGCTCGCCCCGAGGGCAACCGCGACGAACGACTTGCCGTAGCCGACCGACGCCGATCCCAGTGTTATCAGCCGCATTCCCTTGTCGACCTCGCTGATGCCTGATCCCTGATGGGCAAGATCGGTCCCCGAGGCGGCCGGGTCAACCGCCGAAAAGCCTTGTCAGACGGGGGATTTCAGCCCGAAACAGGACGAACAAGGCCGCGCCGTACCGGAAGCTCTCCGGCTAGCGCTCGGCCCGCCAGACCAGGCTGACCAGCGCCGGTAAGTGCCGCCACTGGCGTGCGAGCCAGAGGCCCCCAAGAAGCAGATAGAGGATCGAAAAGCCGAGTTTCTCGGCATGGAAGAGCGCCAGTTGCCGTCCCGGCTCGACCCATTCCTCGATGCCGACGGTGACCGTCAACTGGGCGATGAAGAGGGTGGCCAGCAGGATCGCCTCGCGCACGCCGAAGCGTCGATCGAGGATCACCGCCACGGCGAAGAAGGACTGGGCGGCGGTGAGCAGCACCTCGCCCTGCTGCCGCGGGTCGAGGGGGAAGACCGCCGGGCCCTGCCCGGAGGCCAGCAGACCCAGCAGGTAGGCCAGCGGAATCATGCCCACCAGCAAGGTCCACTGGTTGACCTTGCTCGAGACCAGCGCCCCGAGTCCCGCCGTGCCGGCCCCACGCAGGGTGAAGATCAACGCGATGAGGAACTCGGGGGACTCGCTGGCCAGGGGCGCGATCCACTGAATCAGCAGGAACTCGCTGATCCCCCAGGCTTCTCCGGCAAACTTCAGCCCCTCGGCGAAGGGCTCGGCAGAGGCGAAGAGGGTCGCCGCGGCGAAGACGAACAGACCGCCGGTCATCAGCCGCCGCGAGAACACCGACCACTCGCCGAAGAGCGCTGCGGGGCCTTCGAGGTCGGGCTCGACCACCTCCTGGCGGGAGACGTAACGGATGTAGAGCACGAAGATCAGCCCCAGCACGGCGGTGTCCCACAAGGTCAGCGTGCCCTTGAGGGGAATGACGATCGAGTAGACCGTGGCCGCCGCGAGAAAGAGCAGCTCGCCCCAGCGCGCCGGCTCGACCTCGATCCGGCGGCCGCGCCCCTTCCACACCACCGCGGCCAGGACCATCGGCCAGCCCAGGCCGATCAGCAGCCGGTTGGCACCGGTCATGTTGGCCAGCGCCAGCGGGACATTCTCGGGCACCGTGGCGGCAGTCCACGACAGGTAGATGTCGACGGTGTATTCCGGCAGCACGGTGACCAGCGCGATGATCGCGATCGCCAGGTTCTGGCTCAGATCGAGCTGCAACAACTCGGCCGACCAGGAGATCATGAACGCCCCGGCCAGCACCCCCAGGCCGAAGATCAGCGCCGCCGGAGCCCCGCCGATCTCGCCGCCGGCGAAGGCGATCAGCCGCCGGGCGTGGTCCGGGTGGGCTCCGAGCAGGTAGCGCAGGATCAGCGCGGGCAGCGAGGCCAGCACCGCGAGCACGAAGAGAAAAAGCGATCGCTTCATCGACGACTCGCTCTACTCGAGGAAGAGCGGGTGGCCGATCACCGAGCCGAGCTTCGGCCGATAGGCCTCGGCATCGTAGTAGCGCTCGACGTTGACCTTGCGCACTCCCGCACCGACGATCGAGATCTCGCGGGTGGTGTACAGCCCCTTGTCCACCGCCACCAGCCGGCCGGTCTCCCCCCGCACGACCTGGTCGGCGGCGATCCGCGCGAAGTTGATCGCCACCAGCTTGTCCAGCGAGTCCGCCGGACCCGAGCGCATCAGGTAGGCCAGCGACTGGTAGACCGTCCCCTCCCGGGTCTTCTTCTTCAGGAACTCCGAAAGCCACATGCCGATCCCGCCGAGCTTCTTGTGGCCGTAGGCATCGGGCTCGCCGCTTTCGATCACCTCGCCGCCCTCGATGCGGGCCCCTTCGGAGACCGTGATCAGGGCGTAGTTGCTCGGGTTGTCCCGCTTGTCGCGCAGGATCAACTCGGCCACCCGGTCGGGATCGAAGGGCACCTCGGAGATCAGCGCCCGGTCGGCGGCGCAGAGCAGGGAGACCATCAGCGAGGTCTCGCCGCAGTTGCGGCCGAAGAGTTCGACGACCAGAAAACGCTCGTGGGAACCGGCCGGCGAACGCAGGTCGGTGATCATGTTCACGCTGCGCGAGACGGCGGTGGAAAAGCCGATGCAGTAGTCGGTGCCGAAGACGTCGTTGTCCATCGTCTTCGGGATACCGATCACCGGCAGCCCCTCTTCGTCGAGACGGCGGGCGAACGACAGGGTGTCGTCACCGCCGATGGCCACCAGCACGTCGAGACCGAGGGTCTCCACCGTGCGGATCGCCACCTCGGTCAGGTCCACCTTGCCGTCTTCGAGGGGCATGCCCTGCCCCTTGAGGTGAGGGGGAATCTCCCCGGGCGCCACCGCCATCGGGTTGGTCCGGGAGGAGTGCAACATCGTCCCGCCGGTGCGGTCGATGGTGCGCGTGTTCTGGCGGGTCAGGCGCAGGGTCCAGTCGGAGCCCGGAAAGGGCGAGCCCGGACCGGCGTGCAGCAGGGCCGCCCAGCCTCGCTTGAGGCCCACCACCTCCCAGCCCGCATCTTCCATGCGCGCCGTGAGAGTCTTGATCACCACGTTCAGGCCGGGGACATCACCCCCGCCCGTCAGGACGCCGATTCGCTTGGCCATGAAAACTCCTGGACGACCTCGATCTCAGCCGGCCAGCCCGTCGAGACGCGCTGCCAGGTCGACGACACGATTGGAGTAGCCCCACTCGTTGTCGTACCAGGACAGCACCCGAGCCTGCCGCGGGCCGACCATCCGGGTGGAGAGAGCATCGAAGATCGAAGAATGGGGGTTGCCGATGATGTCGGAAGACACCCGCTCTTCCTCGGTGTACTCGAGCACGTCGCG
>JALTMS010000267.1 GCA_027001345.1 Acidobacteriota bacterium
GCCTCTTCCCCCCGCCGGGCGATGAGCCCCCCAGACCCAGCCCAGCACGAAGAGCAGCGCTGGAGCGGCCAGGACGTGGATGTCGAGCATCCATGGCTGCCACGGATGACCGAAGGCGGTGAAGGGATCCGGGGGCTCGAGCAGGTAGCGCATCCAACCGTAGGCCAGACCGGTGACCAGGGTCACCAGGGTCAGGATGACCAGGGATGACCAGGGCCTGCTCATGGCGCGGTGTCGATCCGACTCGGCGGGGGGAAGAGGCGGTGGACCGCCAGGCAGCGCCGCACGGCATCGGTGGCGGCGTGGGAGGAGAGGGTCGCTCCGGCAAGCACCCGGATCCCCTTCCGTATCCGCAGCTCGTCGCCGAGTTCCCGGCCATTGAACTGGGCGTACCAGCCCGGGCGCGGGAGGTATTCCGGTGGCTCCTTGAAGGCCAGCACCTCGACGGAGCGGACCTTGCCGTCGGGATCGACGGCGATCAGCAGCGTCTCGGCCAGAGATCGCACCAGGTGGGTGTCGATGTAGGCCGTCGCCACTAGCTTTCCCTCCCGGTCGTAGAGCCGATAGCGGCTGACCAGGCGGGACGAGAGGGGGCCGGCCTGCCGCCGGACGGCGGCGGCCTTCTCCTTCGACAGCACCAGGGTGTCCTTCTCGTGGACGACCGCCTCCGGTGCGATCCGCTCGAGGGCCGCGTCGAGAGAGACGATCTCCCCTCCCCGAACCGTGGCGGGCAGGGCCACCAGCAGGGCGAGCAAGGCGCTAGAAGGAAAAGCCCATCGCCACATTGAACTGATCCACCGCATCGGAAGTGTCATTGCTGTAGTCCTGGTAGTCGAACTTGAGAGCCACCGAGGGGTGGGGCTTGTAGGTCACGCCCCAGGTCCAGCTACTGCGATCGGCCCCCCCCGGCAGGGCCTCGAGGGGCGCACCGGGAAGGCGAGCGAGGGTGTCGAAACTCTCGTACTTGGCGAAGGCGATCAACTGGGAGCGCTTCGACCGGGAAGCCAGCAGGTCCCAGCCGGCCTGCAAGTAGTACCCGCCCATGCGAGAACCCACCGGCTGCCCGACCAGGGTCGAGATCAGCGCCGCGTCATCCACGTCGATCCGTGCCCACACGCCCCTCAGCTCCAGCGCCCGCCAGTTGTACAGGGCATGGAAGTCGATGGTTGTCACCTTGCCGCCGAAGGTGCTACCGGCAACCTCGCGCCCCTGACCGGTATTGCCGGAAAAGAAGGACACGCCGGCTAGCAGGCCGGCCTTGCCCCGGTAGTCCAGGCGACCGGTCAGAGCCCAGTCCTCGGCCCGCGCCTTCGAGCCCTTCTGGCGCCCGCCGCGAATCCCGTTCATGGAAGAAAACCCGGCGGCATCGAGGCTGCTGACCACGTAGACCCGGTACTCCCAGGATCCCAGGTCGCCCCAGATCCCGGCTCCCGTCTCCCGCCAGGTGGTGGGCAGGATCAGGGTCTCGAGGTCCGGTCGGCGAGCCGACAAGAACACCGGCGGCTCGTGCAGCTCGTTGACCAGGCCGACGGGCACGAGCAGCATCCCGGCCCGGACGTTGAGATGGGGGGCGAGGAGAAAGTCGAGGTAGGCAAACTCCACCGATGCGCTGCCCGACTCTCCGGTGGTGGCATGCTCCCACTCGATTTCGGCGTTGAAGAGGATCTTGTCGTTGAACTTGTAGCCGGTGTAGAGCACCAGGCGCAGGAAGTCGGTGGTGTCGGTGCGGCCGGAGGGGCCTCCCGCGTCGTTGCGGGCGGCGTAGTTCTGGTAGAGCCACTCGCCGTAACCCCCGAGAGCAAAGCCGGATGCGGTGCGATAGATGCGCTCGGCCGAGGGCGCCAGGCCGGTATCGAGGTGCTCGACGGTATTCTCCTCGTCGCCGGTGCCGTGACGCAGATCGGCCAGCTCTTCGATCAGCACTTCCACCTTGGTTTCCAGCTCTTCGATGCGCTTGTCCCGAGCCTCGGCATCGGCCTGGTCCTCGGCCGGAGAGAGCGGGACGATCAGCGCAACCAGCAGTACAGCGGCCAGCGGCCAGCGGTGGGGGGAGCGGGATCTGGATGAGGCGAAGCCAAGCAGTGCATTCATGGTTCGAGACTCCTGGTCTCCGGGGAGTCGGCGGGATCGACCGGCGTCAACCACAGGACCTGGGTTTGAGGGGGAAGAAAGTCGGGCCCCGCGGAGCCCTGGTAGCCATAAAGAGCCGTGGACAGGGCATCGGCGTCGGTCGCCGAAACCGTCACGACACTCACCGCCCCGGCCGGCGGTCGGGGCTGCCCGGTGCGCGGATCGAAGATCTCGGCCCGCACTTCGCCACCAACCCGAAGGAAACGCTCGGATGCGCCGGAGGTGGCGACGCTGCCCCGATCGACGAAGACCGTGGCCATCACCGCCTCCCGCCGCCGGGGGTCGGCGATCTCCACCTGCCATCCCCGCTGCCCGGGGGGAGGGCCTGTGGCCAGCACCTGGCCGCCGAAATTGAACAGGGCGCTGTCGATCCCCGCCTCGGCGAGTACCTCGGCCGCCGCATCGAGGGCCACTCCCTTGCCGATGCCGCCGAGATCGAAGCGCAGCCCGGGCCTGGTGGTGCGGACCCATGCGCCGCTGGGATCCACTTCGAACCCACGCCAGCCGGTACGCGCCACGGCCGCCGCCACCTGGCTGTCGCTCGGCCTGTCGCCACCGTGGCTACGGCTCCAGACTCTGGAGAGGCTGCCGACGGTGGGATCGAAGCGCCCACCGCTGCGCTCGGCCCACGAGCGCGCAGCTCCGAGCGCTCGCGCCAGATCGCTCGAGACCGGGTAAACGCCGCCTTTTTCGTCGCTTGCCAGGCGCTCGTTGAGCCTCGCGAGTTCTCCGTCGGCCGACCAGGTGGTCATCACCTGCTCGAGTCGCGCGATGCGATCGAGAGCGCGATCGAGAACCGGGCCCACCACCTCGGGCTCGCCCCAGGCCCGCACCTCGCAGTACGTCCCCATCAGGTACCGAGCCCGAAGGACCCATCCAGCGGTTCGCGAAGCCTGATCCGCCATGGGCACAGCGGCGCAACACATCGCCAACAAGGTACTTATTGCAATCACGCGAAGAAGTCGCATTCAGTTCCCCAAAAAAAGGGCGGCGCTGACCGGGCCCCGCTCACGGATCTTCTTGCGAGTCGTTCTCAGGAAGGCGTACGGTAGCGCCCCTCCGATCTGCTGTCAAACCGCTTTTCGAGGGGGGACAGGGGGGGCAGCCGATCTTCAGGGACACCCGCTCACCTGCGGGTCGGTTGCCAGAGCGCGTCCCGCCGGAGGGGGAAAGTGCGATAGCCTTCCCCAGAGATGAAGGCGCCTGCCAATCCGCTCTCGGCCCTCGACCGCAAACTCGATGCCCTCAGCCGGCTCGAGATCTTCTTCGTTCTGGGCACGATGAAGGCGGGAACCACCTGGGTTCAGCTCCTACTCGACGCCCATCCGGAGATTTGCTGCCGCGGAGAGGGACATTTCACCAGTTATCTCGCCCCCCGACTCGAGCAGGCCCTCGGCGAGTACAACCGGATCATCGCCTCGAAGAACCGGGACATCTTCACCAACCTGCCCGACTTCCCCCTGCTGGAGAAAAGTCACCTGCTCTACCTGCTGCGAACAGCCACCTCGCTCCTGCTCGCAGAACTCGCCGACGGGGCGCCGGTCAAGTGGGTCGGAGAGAAGAGCCCGAACAACGTTCGGGGGCTGGATCTGCTCGGCGCTCTCTTTCCCACTGCCCGATTCGTACACGTGGTGCGGGATCTGCGAGACGTGGCGGTCTCGGGCTGGTTCCACAACCTGCGGGTCAGCCCTCAGTGGACCGAGGAGCATTTCAAGGATATCGATCACTACGCACTGACCAACCTTCCCGAGTGGAGCGCCGAGCTGCGCCTGGCCCGGCGCTTTGCCGCTGCCCACCCCGAGCGAATGATCAGCGTGCGCTACGAGGACCTGCTCGAGGCACCGGCGGCAAACCTCGGCCGAGTGCTGGACTTCCTCGGTGCCCGAAAGGACGAGCAGATCCTCGAGGCCTGTCGGAAGGCCGCTTCCTTCGAGACCCTCAGCGGCGGCCGGCAGCGCGGCGACGAAGATCGTGGCTCCCATTTTCGCAAGGGTCTGGCCGGTGAGGGCCGGCTCACCCTTGCCCCCGCCACCCTCGAGCGCTTCGAAATGGCCGCCGGCCCCGAAATGCGAGCCTTCGGCTACGGCTGCTGAGCCTGCTCTTCCTCTGCGAAGGCCCGACCTTCGGCAAACTCCCGAGTGCTCCAGGCAGGGCCACCCCCACCGAGATACTTCTCGAACCACTCCAGGTGGGCGGTGTAGTACAGGGCCATCTCGTACCACCCCGGCCAGTGCCCGGCATTGGGAAAGACCACCAGCCGGGCAGGAACGCCCTGACGGCGAAGAGCGGTGAACAACTGCAAGGACTGGGTGTAGGGAACACGGAAGTCCTTCTCGCCGGTGATGATCAACGTCGGCGTGGCAAAGCGGCCGATCTGCTCGGCGAAGGCCGCGGGGTTCCAGCGCTGGTAGTCCGCTGAACTCCAGGCCGGGCCCCCGAGATCCCACTCCGGAAACCACAGCTCTTCGGTACCGCCATAGAACGAAGCCAGGTCGTAGATCCCCATCATCGAGGCGACGGCCCGGAAACGATCGGTATGCCCGAGCATCCAGTTCATCATGTAGCCGCCGAAGGACCATCCCATCGCGCCGATACGCTCGCCGTCGATCCACGGCTCGGCGGCGAGGTGATCGACCACGGCCATCAGATCCTCGTAGACCCGGCCCCCCCAGTTTCCGGAGATCGCGGCGGTGAACTCCTGGCCGTAGCCCAGCGAACCGGTGGGGTTGGGAAAGGCCACCACGTAGCCCGCCCCCGGATAGACCTGCCAGTCGCCCCGAAAGGAGTCGGACCACTGGTACTGGGGACCGCCATGAACGTTGAAGATCAGCGGGTAGCTCCTGGCCGGATCGAAGCCGTGGGGCTTGATCACGAAGACCTCGATCTTCCTTCCACCGGCACCCTCGACCCAGATCCTCTCCGCGGGGCGGATGTCGACCTCCTGCTCGAGTTGCTGGTTGTGATGGCTCAGTCGCCGCGGCGGAGAACCGCCCTCGAGATCGATGACCCAGATCTCGGGGGGCGCAGCTACCGCCCGACGCACGACCACCGCCTGGCGACCATCGGGGGTCAGCCGAAACTCGTCGATGTACGCGAAGTCCGCCACCATCCGAGGTCTGCCCCGGTCGAGATCCACGGCGTACAAGGGCGTACGCCCTCCCACCGCCGCAGTGAAGACCAGACCACTGCCGTCGGGCTTCCAGGCCAGATCGCGAATCTGGAAATCGAAACCTTCGGCCAGGGCACTGAGCGCACCGCTGCTGCGATCGAGCAACGTCAAGCGGGGCAGATCCGACTCGTAGCCCGCCAGCCGGTGACGGGTGTAGGCCAGCAACCGTCCATCGGGGGAGTAGTGGGGATGACCGTCGAAAGCCGGGTTGGCGGCGGTCAGATTGCGCGGCTCGGCGGACGCTTCCTCCGGCACTGTCAGGGACGCCTCCCAGATATCCGTATTGGTCGACCAAGCCAGCTCCTCGTAGGG
>JALTMS010000268.1 GCA_027001345.1 Acidobacteriota bacterium
CACCATCGGGCCACGCGGGGACCAGGCCCCGCGACTCGACCACCAGGATCCCCGCCAGCAGGATGCCCACGGGAATCCCGACGAACAGACCGCTGAGCGCGGCGATGCGCAGACTCGCCCCCCAGCGCCGCCAGCCGCTCCCTCCGAGGTCGAGAAAGATCCTTTCGAGGGGCGTCTTGAGATAGCCGCGTTCCTCGAGCGCGCGCCGAACCCCCTCGTAGTCGTCCCGATCCCGGCCCGGTGCGTTCACTTGTCCCGCTGCCCGACGAAGCGGGCGATGGCCGTCAGTGGCTCGGCTCGCTGTCCGAGTGCCGAAAGGCTTTCGACAGCGGTCTCGACCAGTTCGTCGGCCAGGCGCCGCGCGCCCTCGACCCCGGCGAAGGCGACGAAACTGGTGCCCGCGGAATCGCGGCCCACATCCTTGCCGGTCAGCTCGGGATCGCCGACCGCGTCGAGCAGATCGTCGGTGATCTGGAAGGCCAGCCCCAGATTCTTGGCCCAGGCCTCGAGGGCCGCCAGCTCTGCGGCGCCGGCACCGGAAACCCGGCCGGCCTCCACCGCGCAGGCGATGAACAGACTGCCGGTCTTCATCGCGTGGATCCGCTCGAGTTCCGCCAGTTCCGGTGACTGTTCCCCGGCCGCCAGATCGAGAGCCTCCCCGGCGATCATGCCGTCCTCTCCCACCGCAGCCGCCAGAGCCCGGATGGCCATCGAGCCGTCGTCGGGCCCGATCCAGCGGGTCCGCGCCGCCCCACCGAGGTGCCGGTAGGCGGCGTTGAGCAGCCCGACAGCAGCGAGAATCGCCGTCGACTCGCTGAAGGCCAGATGCGCCGCCATCGCGCCCCGGCGCCGGCGGGCATCGTCGAACGATGGCAGATCGTCGAGAATCAACGAGGAGGCATGGATCATCTCGGCGGCCACCGCCAGGGGCATCACGTCGCGCCGCTTGCCGCCGAGGACCTCGCAAACCGCCAGGCAGATGATCCCTCGCAGGCGCTTGGCGGGCAGCAGCAGGGTGTAACGCATCGCCTCGACCAGTCGCCCGGGATCCGGGTGGCGCGGAGGCAGGGCCTGTTCGATGGCCTTTTCGACCCACCGTCTGCGCTGATCGAGATAGCTGCCGAGGTCCACGCCCATCCACTCCACCCGAGGATTGCCTCTCGGGGATCTTGTACTCCGCCGCCCCGCGGCGCCACTTCCGGCGTGCTCCTCCGGGCCCTGAAACCTACATTTCCATGCGTGAAAGGCTGGACCGCACAGCGGAGGCAATCCGCCCTGGCGGTGATCATCACGATCGTCATCGTCGGCGCCGGATTCATCCTCTTCGGACCACGCCTTTACCAGGCGGTGTCCCGGGTGTCGCCGGAATCCGACGAGCAGAATCGACCGCTGCCGGTGCCCTCCGGCACCTTCCAGCGCGGGCCGGGGGCGGAAATCCTCGCCACCATGGACAAGATCGACCGCACGAGCGTGAGGATCCGCGCCGATCGGGGTGGCGCGCTGATCTCTCCCGATGGGGCCGTACGCCTCGAGGTCCCCCCCTTCGCCCTGACCCGAGACATGGATGTGGAGATCGTCCGCTACGCGGTCGAGGGCGAGGACGTGATCGACGCCTTCGTCTACGATCTCCAGCCCGATGGTCTGCGCCTCCAGCGACCGGCCAAGCTGAGCATGGCTCTGCCGCTGGGCTACCAGCCGGACGAGGTGGAGGTCAGTGTCTACGACCTGGCCAGCGCTGCATGGGTTCGCGAACCGGATCAGCAGTTGGCCCCCGACGGCGACCGCCTGCTGGCCCGCCTGGCCCATTTCTCGCTGCGCCGGCTGCGCATCCGTCCCGGACTTCGTTTTCCTTTCGAACCGCACCACGGGCGAGCGACCTTCTACCTCGAATCGGACGCGGGCAACAACTTCGAACGCTACCTCGAGGGCCGCTGGACCGCTGTCCGGCGGCGGACCCGCACTTACCGCGAGTTGATGCGCATCGGGCGCCTGGGCCGGATGAGCCTGATCTCCAGCGGGCGGCTCCGGGCGATCACTGCCGCGCGCCCGGCGCCGATGGTCTTCCTCGACGAGCGGCGCACCGCCGCGATGCCCGCCGGCGCCCCGGAGGCGATCACGGGATGGGTCCGCGTGCGCCGCCTCGATGCGCGGGGTGAGCCCACCGGCGAAGAAGTCGTCGTGCGCATCAACGACTACGGCCCCGGCCCGGCACCCCGGCGGGCGGGGGTGATCATCGATCTGTCTCGCTCGGCGATGGAAGCCCTGGGCCTCGAGTGGGGGCGCGATTTCGGCCTGGCCGACGACAATCCGGATCTGGCCTGGATCCGGCTCGACAGCCGGGCCGAAGCGCAGCCCGTGCTGCACTACCTGCCGGTGGAAATCGAGGCCTACGACCCCCAGCCCCGCCAGGCTCCCTCCTGCCGGCTATGGTAGGATCCCTGCCCCTTTTCAGGTAGGTGGCCGGATGAACGAAATCGATCCGCGCAGATTCACCACGTCCCACGGCAGCGGCGAGCAAGTCCCGCCGGGAAAGGTGGATGTCGATCTTCAGCTCGGGCCCCTGCGGGTACGGTTGATCGATCTACCCACCAGCTACGAGCCCTTCGTCCGCGAGCACTACGATCCGTTCTGCTCGCTGGCCGAGACCACCGAGCCGGCGGACCTCCAGGTGCAGTGCCGGGAGGTACCGGAAGCACTCGTCGTTCCCCTGCCCCCTCCGGGAGGGGGAACGGTGCTCGAGTTGCACGACCGGGGGGAAGGTTGCTACCGGATCTGCTCCCACTGGCAGGATGGCCGGGTCTGGCCCGGCGAGGGGCGCGGTGAGATCGTCCTCTCTTCCCGTTCCTACATCCCCTTTCGCATGTCCGTCGAAAACTACCTGCGCATCGCCTCCCAGTTGATGCTGATCGATCGCGGCGGCTTCCTGATGCATACCGCCGGCATCCTCGACGATGGCAAGTGCTACCTGTTCTTCGGGCCCTCCGGGGCGGGCAAGTCCACAGCCACCGCCAATTCGGCCCCCCGGGCCGCGCTCTCCGACGACATGGTGCTGATCGATGTCTCCGGAGACGTTCCCCAGGCCCATGCGGTGCCCTTCTTCGGTGCGTTCCCGCCCCGCGAGAGGGTACGTGGCGCCTTCCCCATCGCCGTGGCCTGCCGCCTGCGTCAGGCCCCCGAAACCCGTCTCGAAAGACTGTCCGCCGCGCGGGCGGTGGCCACCATTTCGGCCAGCGTTCCCTTCGTTCACGAACTCGGCCTGCCCCACGAGGGTCTGACCGAACGGGTCACGCGCCTGTGCGGGGCTGTGCCCGTCTGCGACCTGCACCTGACGCCGAGCCCCGACTTCTGGACCCTGCTCGAGGAGTTCTAGCCACCGTCTACTGATCGGCACCCGTCGCGTGGTCGGCGTAGAGCCGATGAACGATCCGAGTCATCACTTCTGCTCCCGGTCCAGACCCTCGCGCAAGCGTCGGGCTCGTGCTGGACCAATCGCTGCACTCAGCGCCTCGATGGAAGCTTCGCGCACGGCTCGGATCGATCCGAACTGTTCGAGCAGGCGCCGCGCGGTGACCGGCCCCACCCCGGGCAGCTCGCTCAGTTCGCTCTTCAGCCGGCTCCGGCGCCGGGCCTTGCGGTGATGGTGCAGGGCGAAGCGATGGGCCTCGTCGCGCACCTGCTGCAGCAGACGCAGTGCCGGCTCGGAACGATCGACGAGCAGCGGTGCGGCCTGGTCGGGCAGGAAGATCTCCTCCTCGCGCTTGGCCAGGCCCGCTGCGGCCAGGGCATCGAGGCCGAGTTCCACCAGCGCTTCCCGCGCCGCCGCCAGTTGCCCCCGGCCGCCGTCGATCAGCACCAGATCCGGTAGTCGGCGGCCCTCTCGTTGCAGCCGTCCGTAACGTCGCCGCACCACCTCCCGCAGGGCCTGGTAGTCGTCGCCACCACGGGCGTCACGAATGGCGTAGATCCGGTAGTCGGCCTTCTTCGGACGCCCCCCCTCGAAGACCACCATCGAGGCGCGGGGCGCCTCGCCCTGAAAATGGCTGATGTCGAAGCCCTCGATGCGGAACGGCGCAGCATCGAGGCCGAGCAGATCCCTCAACCCCTCGATGGCCTGCACGCCGAGAGCATGGGGGGCGCGAAAGCGGGCTTCGAACAGTAGCTTGGCGTTGGCCGAGACCAGGTCGAGGAAACGCCGTCGTTCCCCACTGCGCACTGCGGCCAGACGCACCCGGTGCCCGGCCTGGTGGCGGAGGAAGTCCTCGATCAGGGGCCGGTTCGCCGGCAAGCGTGGCAGGACGATCTCGGCCGGCACATCCTGATCGACATAGAAGCGGGCCAGCACGAAGTCGTAGAGTTCTTCGGGCGGTGGAGCCGGGTCGAAGGTGAACTCCCGCCGGCCGATCACCCGACCCCCACGCATCCGAAACAACTCCACCGCGGCCTGGTCGTGCAGCCGGTACTCGGACCAGAAGTCGATGTCCTCCAGCCCCACCGAAGTCATCTGCCGGCGGGAGGCGAGGGTCTCGATCGAGGAGATCATGTCGCGCAGGCGCGCGGCGCGCTCGAAGGCCAGCTCCGCGGAGGCGGCTTCCATCTGCGATCGCAAGATCGCCACCAGCTCCTCGTTGCGACCCTCGAGAAAGAGCTTGACCTGCTCGACCCGCGCGGCGTACTCGGCGGGGTCCGCCTTTCCCGCGCAGGGCGCCAGGCACTGGTCGAGGTGGTAGTACAGACAGGGCCGCTGCCGTCCATCGAAGGGCAGGTGACAGTTGGCCACCTGGAAGAAGCGAGGCACCAGGCGCAGGGTGCGCCGAGCGTAGGAGGCGGGCAGGAAGGGACCGTAGGTCAGATCCTTGCCGGTGCGGGGGCGGCGCACGAGCTGAACGCGCGGAAAGCGTTCGCTGATCGTCAGGCGCAGGTAGGGAAAGCTCTTGTCATCTCGCAGCAGAACGTTGTAGCGCGGCCGGTGCTCCTTGATCAGGTTGCTTTCGAGGATCAGTGCTTCGACCTCACTCGAGGTGAGGATCAGATCCACGTCGCGAATCTCGGCCACCAGCGCTTCGGTACGCGGCGGATGCTGGGCGCTGGGCTGAAAATAGGAGCGTACGCGCGGCCGCAGGGATTTGGCCTTGCCCACGTAGAGCACCTTCCCCTGCGCGTCGAGAAAGCGATAGCAGCCCGGACCGTCCGGCAGCCGCTCGAGCTTGTCGGCCAAGGCGGCAGGCACTTCCTTCATCGCTTCGCGCTCTCCCGGCTCCACTCCGGATCGCTGACTGCGGGCTAGCGAGGCGCCAGAGCCTCTTTCTCCCGCAGCGCTCGGATCCGATCACGCAGTTCCGCAGCCTTTTCGAACTCCAGTTTCGAAGCGGCCTCGTACATCTCCGCCTCGAGTTGGGTGATGGCCCGAACAATGTCTTTCAGGCTCATCGGAGCATCCTCCCCGACCGTCGCGGGAACGCTTAGGTAGTCCTTCTCGTAGACCGACCCGAGCACCTCTTCGATACGCTTGACGATCGAGGCTGGAGTGATTCCCATCTTCTCGTTCCAGGCTCGCTGCCGACTACGGCGGCGCTCGGGCTCGCCGATCGCGTGCCGCAGAGCGGGGGTGA
>JALTMS010000269.1 GCA_027001345.1 Acidobacteriota bacterium
CGGTGCCGATGGTCGGGTCCGGGCTCTCGAAACCGTTGCCTGCACCCGGGTCTTCGACGAGCAGGGTCGCTTCGCGCCGCTGTTCGACAAGGATCAGCGCGAAGAGGTTGCCTGCGACACCGTGATTCTGGCCGTCGGCCAGGTGGCCGATCTCTCCTTCCTCGGCGAGGACCACGGCCTCGAGATCTCACCTCGCAGTACCGTGGTGGTGGATCGGGCGACGCTGACCACCAGCCGCAGTGGGGTCTGGGCCGGCGGCGACGTGGCTTTCGGTCCGCGCATCGTGATCGAAGCGGTGGGTGACGGGCGACGGGCGGCGCGGTCGATCGACAGCTATCTCACCGGCCGGCAGGACGAGCCGAGCGAACTCTACCTGCGGCAGTTCGACTCCTACGGCTACGAGCACCCGTTCGCTCGCGGCGACTACGATCGACTCTCCCGGGCCGAGGTGCAGACCCTCGCGGTGGAAAAGCGCGTGTCGACCGCCGAGGTGGAACTGGTCTACACCCCCGAGGAAGCCTGCCGGGAGGGGGCGCGCTGCCTGCACTGCTGGATCAACACGATTTTCGATTCGCGGCAGATGAGCGGTTCGGAGTGCATCCAGTGCGGCGGATGCGTGGACGTCTGCCCCGAGGACTGCATCGATCTGGTCAGCCTGCTGCGCGTCGGCACCGCGACCGACCTGCCGTCCGGCCTGCGTCTGCCCGACGGCAAGCCGCTCGAGATGGTCGGGGGCCCCGGTGCAGCGATGCTCAAGGACGAGACCCGCTGCATCCGCTGCGGGCTGTGCGCACGCCGCTGTCCGGTGGGCTGCATCACCATGCAGGGCTTCTACAACGGAGATGAAGTGGAGATACTCGCAGGATCGGAAACGAGCCTGTAGAGGTGAGGGGAAGCGAATCATGTCGCTGATCGACGACCTGAAGGTAGGGGCCACCCGGGAGGAACTCGGGCGCCGAGAGGCCCTGGGCAAGATGGCCGGGATGGCCATCGGCGTGGCCGGCGCGGGTACGGTCTTCACGACCATTCGCTATCTGCGTCCCAACGTACTCTTCGAACCGCCGACCCGCTTTCGGGTCGGCCCCCCTTCGGAGGTGCCCAAGGGGACCCTGGTGGTGATGCCCGAGCAACGAGTCTACGTCGGTCATCTCGACCCGGGCTATTTCGCGATGACGGCGGTCTGCACCCACCTCGGCTGCATCACACGCTACATGGGGCCCGAGGAAGGGATCCACTGCCCGTGTCACGGCTCTCACTTCTCGCTGACCGGGGAGGTGCTCGGCGGGCCGGCACCCGCGCCGCTGCCGCGCCTGCATCTCGAGATCGCCGACGGCGAGCTGGTGGTCGATACCCGCCGGATCGTCGATGCCGATTTCTTCCTGGAGGCCTGAGATGGGAACTCACGCCGGAAGCGATCAGACGCCGGCACGGCCGCTGTGGCTGCGCCTGGTCGATCAGGTCCTGGCCAGCCGAGTCGGTCGTTCGATCCTGCGCCACGGTTACCCCAACACCAATCGCAACCGCTCTCTGGCGGTATTCAGCAACTTCTTCTTGCACATTCACCCGGTCAAGGTACGGACCGAGGCGATGCGCTTTTCGCGCACCTTCTACCTCGGTGGTCTCAGTGCTCTGACTTTCGCTCTGCTGATCGGCACCGGCGTACTGCTGATGTTCTATTACCATCCGTCGGTGCCGCGGGCCTACCAGGACATGAAGGATCTCGAGTTCGTGGTTTCCGCGGGCCTCTTTCTGCGGAACCTGCATCGCTGGTCGGCCCACGCCATGGTGGCGCTGGTTTTCCTGCACATGATTCGGGTGTTCTACGCCGGGGCCTATCGACCGCCGCGGGAGTTCAACTGGGTGATCGGCGTCTTTCTGCTGATCTTCACCATCCTGCTCAGCTACACCGGCTACCTGCTTCCCTGGGATCAGCTCGCTTACTGGGGCGTGACCG
The DNA here is from genome assembly GCA_027001345.1 of Acidobacteriota bacterium. Lineage (GTDB taxonomy): Bacteria > Acidobacteriota > Polarisedimenticolia > J045 > J045 > JALTMS01. The sequence continues at coordinate 1,955 of JALTMS010000269.1, forward strand.
TCGGCACCAACATGGCCCGCTCGGTGCCGCTGCTCGGTGATGAGATCTCGTTCCTGATGCTCGGGGGGCATCAGGTCGATGCCAATACCCTCGTTCGATTCTATGTGCTGCACTGCGTGGTGCTGCCCCTGGTGCTCGTCCTCGGCGTGATGGTCCACATCTGGCGGGTACGCAAGGACGGCGGGATCTACATCCCGCCGGAGGAGCGTCGCGCGGCCCACCGGGCTTGCCGGGTCGAGGGTGAGTCGGGAAGGGAGGAAGCATGAGCGCCAGCGACTTCGAGATCGTGGCCGGCGACGATGCACGCAAGGATCCCGTGCGGGTCGTGCTGGTCCAGGAGGACGAGCGACCGGTAGTCGATTTGCACGAGGACCCGATGGTGATGACCGTCCCGCACCTGATGGTGCGAGAAGTGATCACGATCATCGCCGCTTCTCTCTTCCTGGTGCTGGTCTCGATCCTCTTCGACGCTCCGCTCGAGGAGTTGGCCGACCCGCAGCGCACGCCCAACCCGGCCAAGGCGCCGTGGTACTTCCTCGGGCTGCAAGAACTGCTGCACTACTATCCGCCGCTGATCAGCGGCGTGATCCTGCCCGGCGTGGTGATCGGCGCACTGGTCGTCGTGCCCTACTTCGAGATCAATCTCAAGCGCGAGCCGCTGTGGACCCACGGACGGGAGCGCAAGCTCCTGTCGATCGCTGTTGCCACCGTGCTGGTCTCCATCTTCTTTTACGTCTCCGCGCCCCATCCGGTCTGGCCGATCATCGGCCCGACCCTCTTCTGCGGCGGCCTGATGATGTTGCCGGGCATCGTGGGTACCGAGTCGAGACTGATGGACTGGTTTGCCCGGCGCTCTCTGGCCTTCTGGATCTTCACCTGGTTTTTGATCACGGCGGTGATCCTGACCGTGATCGGGGTCTATTTCCGGGGTCCGGGCTGGGAATTCACGCTCCCCTGGCGGGACGGGGTCTACTGAGCCATGCCGAGACAAGAAACCGCCCTCGCGACCGACCTGCACAAGAAGTTGCGGATTCTCGCTCTTCTCGCCCTTGTCTTCCTGGTGGTCCTGGCCGTCGCGCCGCTGAAGTGGAACAACAGCGAATGGAAGGACATCCAGAAGGAGTACAACCGGCGTGCGATCCAGGCCGGCTTGCGACCGACCTCCGTGGCGATCAAGCAGATCTGGCGACCGGAGATCGACCTGACCGATCGCTGCATCTCCTGCCATCTCGGTATGGGTGGCGCCAAGCCCCTGCCGGCGGGCGGCAAGCTCTTCGGCGCTCATCCCGAGGTGGGGCACGATATCGCGCGCATGGGCTGCACTGTCTGCCACCTCGGCCAGGGCCGGGCGACGCGCACCGAGGCCGCCCACGGCGCGGTGGAGCACTGGGAGGAGCCGATGCTGCCGGCGGCTCAGGCCCAGGCATCGTGTGGAACCTGTCACGGCGAATCGGTGGACACGCCGCCGACCTCGATTGCCGACCGCGGGCGTTACCTCTTCGAACTCCACGGCTGCAACGCCTGTCACAAGGTCGATGGCCGGGGCGGCACCGTCGGCCCCGATCTGTCCGGCGTGGCGCTCAAGGGTTTCGATCGGCAGTGGCACATTCGCCATCTGCGTCAGCCGGCGGCGGTGGTGGAAGGCTCGCGGATGATGTCCTTCGGTCATCTGACCGACGGCGAGATCGACGCGATCCTGGCCTATCTCGATACCCTGGTCGGCGCTCCGCGCCTGATCGAGGGCAAGGCCCTGGCGATCGAACTCGGCTGTCGGGGCTGCCACAAGATCGACGGCGTCGGCGGCGACGTGGGCCCGGATCTCAACGAGGCGGCCGGCAAGAGCGTGCTGGCCTATGACTTCTCCCACGTCGAAGGCGAACACAGCATCGACAACTGGCAGCGGCAGCACTTGCGCGATCCGGCCAGGGTCGCTCCCGGCTCGAAGATGCCGGCCTACGATCTGGGCGAGGAGCAGACCGTCGCGCTGCTGACCTGGTTGCGCTCCCTGCGCCGCCCGGAGCTGCCTCTCGACCAGCTTCCGGCCAGGACCCTCGAGGTGCGTTTCGGCAGTGGTCCGACCCGGACGACCAACGGTGCCGCCCTGTTCCGCGAGCTGTGTGCGGTGTGTCACGGCGAGGACGGCCGCGGCCAGACCATGGCCTCGCTGGGAGTGACGGCGCCGGACATTCGCAATCCCGACGTGCTGGCGATCTACTCCGACAGCTCGCTGCGCTACGTGATCGAGAACGGTCGGCCGGGCCGGCCGATGCCCGCCTGGGGTGAGCGAGCCGGCGGGTTGAGCGCCGAGCAGATCGATGCCCTGATCGCCTATCTCCGGCAGGGCACCCCCGAACGGCCGACGCTGCAATCGGTGCGGCGGGCACGGGCCGACCGGCGCCTGGGCAGCACCCTCTTCCGCAACGATTGCGCCGGTTGCCACGGGGCCCGGGGCGAGGGCACCGAAATCGCCCCCGCTCTGGCCAGCGACGAGCTGCATTTCGTGGCCGACGACCGCTTCCTCTGGGAGACCATCACCAGTGGCCGCGCCGGCACGGCCATGCCGGCTCACCCACACTACGACGCCGAGGCTGTCGCCAGCCTGATGGCTCACCTTCGCTCACTCGCGCCGCGCCACATTACCGCCCGGCAGATGCGGGGCGAGGTGCGTCGCGTCCTGGGTACCGACGACCTGGCCAACTATCGAGCCAGCGGCTCGGTGGCCTACGGCAAGTACGTCTACCAGGCGACCTGCGCGGGCTGTCACGGCGAGCGCGGCGAGGGCATGGTGGGCCCCGCGATCGCCAACCCCGATTTCCTGCGCAAGACCAGCGACGGCTTCCTCGCCGGGACGATCGTGCTCGGTCGCAGTGGCCGGGCGATGCGCGCTTTCGGCACCCGCGGGCTGGTGCAGCTCGAGGGTCGGGAAATCAACGACGTGATCGTCTACCTGCGCCACCTCGCCGGCAGCCGGCCCAAGTCACCCGGTGGGCGGACGGTTCAGGGTCAGCCGAGCCGGGGCGGCGAACTCTACAAGCAATACTGCATCGGTTGCCACGGGAGCGAGGGGAAGGGCCAGACCGGGCCTGCCCTGGGGAACCCCGCTTTCCTTTCCGCCGTCACCGACGGCTTCCTGCAGGCCACCCTCGTCCGAGGGCGGCCGGGGACCGCCATGCGCGCCTGGGCGCGCGGCCGCTTCGGTTTCGAAGAACTCGAGCCGAGGGATATCAACGACATCGTCGCCTACATCCGCAGCATGGAGCGGAAATAGTAGGCGCGGAGGAAGAGAGAAGATGCGCCGACATTCGCGTCGCAAGTTCATGAAGACCACTGCCGCCGCCACCGGTGGCCTCACGCTCCTGGGAGTCACCGGCTGTGGTGGCGAGAAGGCCGGTGAGCTGGCCAAGGCGGTGCCTTCGGCGACCCCCTCCGGCCGTGCCGAATACCAGGCTCAGTGTCCCTACTGCGGGGTCGGCTGCGCCACGCGGATCCAGGTCGAGGACGGCAAGATCGTCGGCATGGTCCCCGATCAGCAGAGTCCGGTCAACGCCGGCGTCCAGTGCATCAAGGGCCTGACGGCCTGGGAACCGACGTACGTCGATCGGCTCACCACCTGCCTGGTGCGCAAGGACA
>JALTMS010000270.1 GCA_027001345.1 Acidobacteriota bacterium
GTGCCACCATCGAGGATCTGGACATCTCCGACTTGCAGCAGGACCTGCTCGATGCCGACAACGAAGATGTGCGCACGGTCTATCAGAACCTGATGAAGGGCTCGCGCAACCACCTCCGCGCCTTCTATGACCTGCTGCAGGCCAACGGTGTGGACTACACCCCCCAGTACATCTCCCAGGCGGACTTCGACGCCATCGTCTCGAGCCCCAAGGAGCGGGGCATGCTCGACGCCGACGGCAACCCCGACCCCGCCTGCAGCGGATCCGGCGGACCGGCTGGGCACGGCGGACATCATGGCAACCGCGGCCGCGGCGGCCAGGGTGGATGCTGCGGGCGACGCTGACCCCCCCTCTCCCCTTCGCCCTTCGGCGCCCGGCTCTCTCCGGCCGGGCGCCGAAACTTGCCGCCCGGCAGCTCGTCGCCCATTCTTGCCCGGGATGAGCAAACGAGAAGTCATCTGCCGCGCGAGTGCCACACCCGGCCAGGTGTTGCTGCGCTGTCTGCTGCCCGCGGCGGTCTTCGCCGCCCTGATGGCGCTGTTCTTCGCGACCTACGAGCCCTACCGCACCATTGGCGACAACCTGGTCCCCTGGCAGCAGGTACGGGAAGGCATCCCCCCGCAACAGGACGCGAACTGGCGCGGCAACTGGGCCATGGTGCACCCGGAGCCGGACAGCGGGCCCCGGGGAGGCCCCTGCCTGCGGCTCGACCCGGGGGAAGGCCACGGCGGAATGGTGGAGTACGTCCTGCGCGAGCCCCGGCGCTTTCGCCACTTCAGCGTGACGGGCTGGATGCGTATCGAGGATGTCACCGAAGGCCGGCGCCCGTGGAACGTCGCCCGGATCCTGCTCTTCTTCCGCGACGCTGACGGCAAGCCCCACTGGAATCACCCGCACAACGTCTGTTCGGTCGAGGGCACCCGGTCCTGGTTCGTCTGCCGCAATGTGATCGACGTTCCCGACTTCGCCGTCACCGGTCATCTCTATGTCCAGAATGCCGGTGCGAGCGGCACCTTCTGGGTCGACGACGTATCAGTCGAGCCCTCCGAACCGCGCGCCTCCTACCCTGTTTGGAGGATGGCCTTCGCGGCGGGCTGGGCGGTAACCGCGCTGTACTGCGTTTTCTTTCTGCGCCTGTGGCGGCGCCGCATCGGTCTGGTGGTAATCGCCAATGCGGTGATCATCGTCATCGGTCTGACCACGCCGGGGGGCGTGCTGCAGAAGGCGGCCGAGGAGCAGATCGTCCTGGTCGATTCGGTGCGACAGGCCCTACCCGAAATGGGCACCCCGACAAACCCACCACCGCCTCGCGCGGGCGAACAGGCTGCCAGACCGGCGCCCACGTCTTCGGCTCGTTCGCAGAGCAAGGCCACGACCAGCAAGAGCCCTCCGGCCAAGCCGGCACCCAGAGTGTCTCCCGAGCGGCTGCGGAAGTACATGGACTGGGCCAAGCTCCGCTCCCACCAGGTGCTCTTTGCCCTGCTCGGTTTCTTCTCGATGCTGGCAATGGCCGAAGGCATCGACCGCTCCGCGCCACGGCTCGAGCGGCTCAAGCGGCTCGGCCTGGGGCTGGCCGGTCTGCTGCTCTTCGCCGGAGCGACCGAGATCCTGCAATTCGTCTCGCTGACCCGCGGACCGAGCTGGGGCGATTTCTTCTACGATAGCGGCGGAATCGCCGTCGGCGCGACGCTGGGGGCCGGGCTGGCGGCGCGTCGGCTGATCAGCAGCAGGCGCGGCACCGGCCAGCGCGCCTGATTGCCCGAACCCCGCCCTTGGGCCTATCCTGTCGTTCTGCAGGGGACAGCAGGAGATCGATACAGATGTTCTTTCGCTCCGCCAGGCGGCTGGTCGCCCAGCTTCTCGTGCTTTGTCTGCTCACTTCCTGTGCGACGACCAACGTGCCTCCGATCTCGGCCGTGGGGCAAGGGTTCGAGCCCACCCGAGACGAGACTCGACTCTGGCAGAACTCGCGGGAGGAAGAGCGCAAGCTGCTCGAGAAGGTCACGATCTACGACGACCCGCTGCTCGATGACTACTTGCTGGCCATCGTCGGCCGCCTCAATCCCCCCGCGATGGCCGCCAACCCGCTGATCTCCTACCGGGTGCGAGTGATCGAAGAACCGACTCTCAACGCCTTCGCCTACCCCCATGGATCGCTCTACGTCCACACCGGTCTGCTGGCCCAGATGGAAAACGAGGATCAACTCGCCACGGTCCTCGGTCACGAGATGACCCACGTGGAGAACCGCCACATGCTGCGCTACCAGCGCTCGGCGCGAAACAAGCAGGTCGGCCTGTTCGCTCTGGCGGTGGCAGGGGCTCTGTGGGCGGCCAGCGAGTCAGCCCAGGCGGCGAGGCGGGGGCACTATGGCAAGGCCGCACGCATCGATGTGCTCTCCGACCTGCTCATCGGCCTCGGCCTCCAGCTCGCCTTCGTCGCCGCGGTCAACGGCTATGGCCGTGAGCTGGAGCGAGAGGCCGACGAAGGGGGCTTTACCAAGATGCAGGCCAGCGGCTACGACACCCGCCAGGCGGAGAAGGTCTACCAGAAGCTGGCCGAGGAGACCTCGAAGCCCTCGAAGATCGAGGCCTTCTTTTTCGGTTCCCATCCGCGCATCGAGGAGCGTATCGCGTCGGCACGCGAGTGGGGGCGAACCCACCCCTCCGGCGAAGCTCGGCAAACCGATGCCGGCCTGAGCACTTTCGAAAAACGCCTGCGCCCGGTGATCCGTGACGACGCGGCCCTCAACCTGGACCTCGGGCGCCTGGGCCGGGCGGAGGATGAACTCCGCCGCGCGCTGGCCATGGAGCCCCGGGACCCGCGGACGCTCTCGCTGATCGGCCGGCTCAAGCTGGCCCAGGCCGAGCAGACCGACGGAGAAGCCAGGGCCGACCTGGAGGCAGCGGCCCAGGATGCCTTCCAGCAGGCCATCGAAATCGATCCCCGGGATCCGACACCCCACCGAGAACTCGGCTTGCTGGCCTACCGGCGAGGCGACGGCGCCTTCGCCTGCCGCGAGCTGCGGACCTATCTCGACCTCTCTCCCGCCGGAGCCGAGGATCGAACAAAAATCCGTGACTACCTGCTCGAACTCGAGCGGGACGGTCACTGCCGCTAGCGCCGGCAGATCGCCACTCCCACCGACCCAGGAGGCGAAGCCATGGAGCCCCCCCCGACTCTGCAACAGGACAAGAGCACCACATGGATCCTCGTCATCGTCGCCGTGGTGGTGGCCGGAGGCCTGGCTTGGTGGCTCTGGCCGCAGCGGGCCGGATCCGCGCCTGCAGCGGTCGAGACGACAGCGGCTCCTGCGAGCGACGCCACCCAGATCCCGGCCCCGGCGTCCACCGAACCGGCGCCCTCGGCGGACGCCGGCGACACCGACCCGTGGGCCACGGCCATCTCGGAACTGCCTGACTTTTCCTGGCCGCCGCAGCGGGCTGAGGCAGGCGCCGCGCGTCAGACCCTGATCGCAGAACTCGCTCCCCTCGACTCCGAGCCGGGAGGGCGGGGACTGTATGAACGTCTGTCCGCCACGGCCGTGGAGCTGGCCGCCAACCCGCCGCTGACCGGCGAGAACCGGGATCCGGAAGTCCTGTGGTCCAATGTGCTGCACCTGAGCCGCGTGCTGGGCAAGCGGCGAACGATGGAACTCGCGAGCCTGCTCAGCGCCCCGGGAGCTGACAGCGAAGCGCTGGCCGCGGCCAGCTACACCTGGCTGCTGACCCGAGCCGCCGCGAAGGACCCCGCAGAACGTACGATCAATCTCGAGCAGCTCTATGCCTACGCCAGTTGGCTGCTCGATTCCGTCGGCGGCCGCGCCTTGCTCGCCCGCCGCCTGCCGAAGTACGAGGCCCTGGCGGAGTTCTATGCGCTGTTGACCGTCGATCTGGCCCGACGGGAGAACCTCAGCTCTCGCGGAACCGATCCCCGACCGCACTTCGCTCGCTGCCGCCAGCTCATCGAAACCCAGCAACTGGCACATCGCCAGGCCTACCTCACCGCTCTCGACCAGGTGGAGAGCCGGTGGTAAGCGATGTCGCTGCTGACGGCGCCCCCCTTTTCCACCGATTGACGGGCAAGGGACCGACAGTAGCGCTGCTCAACGGTATCTCCATGACGCTATCCGCCTGGGAAAGCGTGGTCCTCGAGCTGCAGGGTGAGTTTCAGATTCTGCGCTGTGATTTTCGCGGTCAGCTCCGCTCACCGGGGCCTTCTCCGCCCACCCTGGGCGACCACGCCCGCGATCTGCTCGCCCTGCTCGACCACCTGGGGCTCGAGCGGGTGCACATGGTCGGCGCATCCTTCGGAGCCGCGGTGGCTCGACGTGTGCTCGACCGGGAGCCCCGGCGCCTGCACTCGCTGATCTGCGCCACGGCTGCGGTCGGGCTGACACCGACCCTCTCCCGTGCCGCTCAACAGTGGTTGCACGCCGCCCGAGCTGCCCTGGCGGGCGGAGACCGGGGCGCCGTCTTCGACGCCTTCGAACCCTGGGTCTACAGCACGCGCTACCTCGAGGAGCATCCGCGCCACAGGCAAGTCTTTCGCGCCCAGCTCGCCACCTTGCCCCGGCGTTGGTTTGCCGACCTCGTCTCCCTGCTCGAATGCGTGCTGAGCGACGAGGACCATGGTGTCCCTCGGGCAGCCTGCCCTGCTCTGGTGATTGCCGCCGGCGAGGACCGCCTGGTCAGCGTCGAACAGGCCGCCGAACTGGCCTCGCGCCTGGGCGCAGCCTTCGAGATCGTCCCCGACAGCGGCCATGCCCTGCCGATCGAACGGCCCGCCGCCTTCGCGGATGCGTGCCGCCGGTTCATCGCCACTGTCTGAAACAGTGAGCCGGGTACACCTGGATCCCACCCTGAATGGAAGGAGTCAGGTGGCGCGGGTCGGGCTCAGCGACCGGCGGCGATCTGCCTGGCGATCTTGGCCCAGGTGTCACGCAGGGTGACAGTGCGATTGAAGACCGGGCGAGCCGGATCGCTGTCGGCGTCGAGACAGAAATAGCCCAGACGCTCGAACTGCACCCGAGCGCCTACCTCCAACTCGCCGAGATGAGGCTCGAGTCGTGCGTCCGAGATCACTTCCAGCGAGGCGGGGTTGAGGTGGTCGAGAAAAGTGCCGCCTGGCTCCACCTCATCGGGGTTGGGACGCACGAAGAGCCGATCGTAGAGCCGCACCTCGCCCTCCAGGGCATGGGCCGCGGAGACCCAGTGCAAGGTGCCGCGGACCCTGCGGCCATCGGGCGCATCGCCGCCGCGGGTTGCCGGGTCGTAGGTGCAGCGCAGCTCGACGATTTCGCCGGCATCGTCCCGCACCACCTCTCGGCAAGTCACCAGGTAGGCATAGCGCAGCCGCACCTCACGCCCCGGCGCGAGGCGGAAGAACTTCTTCGGTGGATCCTCCATGAAGTCCTGCCGCTCGATGTAGATCTCGCGGGCGAAGGGGACCTTGCGCGTACCGGCGGAGAGATCCTCGGGGTTGTTGATCGCGTCGAAGTACTCCACCTCGCCTTCGGGATAGTTTTCGATCACCAGCTTGAGTGGACGCAGCACGGCCATGAAGCTGTCT
>JALTMS010000271.1 GCA_027001345.1 Acidobacteriota bacterium
ATGCCCAACCCCGCTCCCACGCCGAGGCCCATTCCCTGTCCAGCGCTCGAGCCCCCCTCGCCCTGGCCCGCCGCCGCGTCGCCCAGGGCGCGGGCGGCCTTGAAGCCCATGTACTGTCCCTGCATGCCCACCGCGGCCATCGACGAGCGCTCGTCGATCACCCGGGCCACCTCCTCGGGGGGGGTGATCGCCGCGACCACCAGCTTTTCGAGTTCGAGCCCGTAGCCGGCCAGATCGTGCTCGACCCGCCGGGACAGTTCCGCCGCCAACTCGTCGTAGTGGGCCGGCAGCTCGAGCAGGCTGATGCCCGCCTCGCCCAGGGTGTCGTTGAGCCGACCGACGATGATCTCGCGGAAATACTCCTCCACCGCCGCCGTCTCGTAGCTGCTCAGCGTGCCCACCAGGTTGTTGACCAGTTGCTTGGGGTCCCGCACCCGCAGGGCATAGCGCCCGTGGGCCCGCAGGCGCACCATGTCGAAATTCGGATCGCGGAACACCACCGGATCCCGCGTCCCCCAGCGCAGGTCGGTGAAGGTCTTCCGCGAAACGAAGTAGGCATCAGCCCGGAAAGGCGTCTGGCCGCCGAAGGGGATCTTGAGCACCTCGACCAGCAGCGGAATGTTCGCCGTGCTCAGGGTGTGCCGCCCGGTCTCGAAGACATCGAGGGCGTGACCGTCACGATAGAACACCGCCCACTGGTTCTCGGTCACCACGAGCTGGGCGCCGAACTTGATCTCACCGCCCGGCTCGAAACGATGGACGATTTCGGTTCCGGTCTCTTCGCGCCACTCCAGGACTTCGATGGTCAAACCCACGGCTTTCTCCTCTCCGCCGAGATGACGACTCGGCCCGCGAAAGGGCTTCGCCTGGATCAAGCTGGAGCCGAAAAAGGCGCGTATCAAGCCCTCGGCGGAAGATGATTGCCGGGTCGAGACAAGCCGAGGCGAGGCGAACGGAAGCGAACAGAGCGGATCAGCCCTTCAGACCGCAGCACTTCTTGTACTTCTTGCCCGAACCGCAGGGGCAGGGATCGTTCCGGCCCACCTTCGATCCCGATCGGCGTACCGTCTGGGCCCGCTTGGCCTCTTCCCCCGCCTTCGAGCGGGAGGCCGCCCGAAAGATCGCCTCCTGCTCTTGCCGGCGGCGGGCCTCCTGCTGGCGGCGCTCCTCCTCGCTCATCGGCTCGAGCAGCATCAGGTAGCGAATGATCTCCCCCTCGATCCGCTCTTTCATCGCCGCGAACAGCTCGAAGGACTCGCGCTTGTACTCCACGAGGGGATCCCGCTGGGCGTAGGCCCGCAGGGAGATCCCTTCCTTGAGATGATCGAGGGCCAGCAGGTGGTCCTTCCACTGGCTGTCGATGATCTGAAGGATCACGTAGGTCTCGTAGCGGCGCATCATCTCCGCACCGACGCGAGCCTCCTTCTCGGCATAGCGCGCCTCGATCAACTCCCACAGGGCGGCGATCATCGTCTCGCGATCGTCGGTCAGCTCCAGACCACCGGCCGCCGGATCGAAGCCGAAGAAATGCAGGAACTGGGCGCTGAACTCGTCGAGCTGAGGCTCGCCGCCGCCCTTTTCGTCCCGTGCGAGATACTGATCGAAGAGGTACTCGACCAGGTCCCGGGCGCGCTCCATCACGTAGTCCCGCGGCGCACCGTTCTCGAGGATCTCGCGGCGCAGCCCGTAGACTTCCTGCCGCTGCAGATTCTGCACGTCGTCGTACTTGATCAACTGCTTGCGGATCTCGAAGTTCTGCGCCTCGACCTGGCGCTGGGCCCGCTCGATCTGCTTGCTGACCAGCTTCGACTCGATCGGCGCGTCGTCGGCTCCCTCCAGGGCCTTCTCCATCAACCAGCGCGCAAAGCGCCGCATCAGGTCGTCTTCCAGCGAGAGATAGAAACGCGACGATCCCGGGTCTCCCTGACGCCCGGCACGACCTCGGAGCTGGTTGTCGATACGACGGGCCTCGTGACGCTCGGTGCCGATGATGTGCAGTCCGCCGAGAGCGACGACCTCGTCGTGCTCCCGGGCGCAGGTCGCCTTGGCATCCTCGAGGGCCCGATCGCGAACCGCGTCATCGACCTCGTCCCAGCTCTGCCCGGTGCGCTCGGCGACCAGCGAGCGCGCAAGGTGTTCGGGATTGCCGCCAAGCAGGATGTCCGTCCCGCGACCGGCCATGTTGGTGGCGATGGTCACCGAGCCGAGGCGGCCGGCCTGGGCAACGATCTCGGCTTCCTGGGCGTGGTGCTTGGCGTTGAGCACCTTGTGCGGAATCCCGGCGCGTTTGAGCAGCTTGGACAGATGCTCGGACTTCTCGATCGAGGTGGTTCCCACCAGCACCGGTTGCCGCCGCTGGTGGGCTTCCGCGATGTCCTCCACCACCGCCGCGAACTTGCCCTTCTCGCTACGGAAAATGGCGTCGGGGTCGTCTCGCCGGACCATCGGCTTGTTCGTCGGGATGACCATGACGTCGAGCTTGTAGATCTCGTCGAACTCGGCCGCCTCGGTCTCCGCCGTACCGGTCATACCGGAGAGCTTGTCGTACATCCGGAAGAGGTTCTGGAAGGTGATCGTGGCCAGCGTCTGATTCTCGCTGCGGATCTCGACCCCCTCCTTGGCCTCCACCGCCTGGTGCAGACCATCGGACCAGCGCCGGCCGGGCATCTTGCGGCCGGTGAACTCGTCGATGATGATCACCTCGCCGTCTTCGACCAGGTAGTCCACGTCGCGCTGGTACAGCGTGTGGGCCCGCAGCGCCTGTCCGGCGGCATGCAGAATCTCGATATTCGACGGATCGTAAAGGTTGCTCACGCCGAGCAGCTTTTCCAGGTGAGCCACGCCGCGCTCGGTGAGCACCACGTTGCGGCTCTTCTCGTCGACGATGTAGTCCCCGCTCTGCTCGAGTTCCTCACGCTCCTCGCGCGACGCCTCGCCGGCGATCACCGCGCCCGCCTCGAGCCGGGGAACCACCGCATCGACCTGGTAGTAGACGCTGGTATCACCCTCGGAGGGACCCGAGATAATCAGCGGCGTCCGCGCCTCATCGATCAGGATCGAGTCCACCTCGTCGACGATCGCGTAGTGGTGCCCCTTCTGCTGCACCATCGACGAGTTGGTGAATTTCATGTTGTCGCGGAGATAGTCGAAACCGAATTCGTTATTGGTTCCGTAAGTGATGTCGGCGCCGTAGGCCTCGCGGCGCTGCTGGTCGTCGAGGTTGTGCTGGATGCAGCCGACGCTCAGGCCCATGAAGCGGTAGACCTGTCCCATCCACTCCGCGTCACGACTGGCCAGGTAGTCGTTGACGGTCACCACGTGGACGCCGTCTCCACTCAGTCCGTTGAGGTAGGCCGGCAGGGTGGCGACCAGGGTCTTGCCCTCGCCGGTACGCATCTCGGCGATGGCACCCCGGTGGAGGATGATCCCACCGATCAACTGCACGTCGAAGTGGCGCATGCCCAGCACCCGGCGCGCCGCCTCGCGCACTGCTGCGAAGGCCTCGACGAGCAGGTCGTCGAGGGTCTCTCCCTGCTCGTAGCGCTGACGGAACTCGACAGTCTTCGCCGCGAGTTGCTCGTCGCTCAGCGCCCGCATCTCCGGCTCGCGCTCTCCGATCGCCGCGACCAGTGGCTCGAGCCGGCGAAGTTCGCGCTCGTTCTTCGTGCCGAAGATCTTTCCCAGTACCTTGTTGATCATAGTTTCATCCCCGAAGCCCGCAGCATAGCCCGGATCGCCGTGCGCGCCCAGCCGGCGACCGAGGGGGATCGATCGGAGTGCGAGGGGGTGCTCAGGAGGATCAGTAGATCACGTCTTCGAGAACGTATTTCATCGGATCGACACGCTTGCCGCCGACCAGCACCTCGTAGTGCAGGTGGGGCGCAGTCGACCTCCCGGTATTGCCCACCAGAGCGATGACCTCTCCGCGGTGGACCTTCTGGCCGGGACGGACCTTGTAGTCGTGGAGGTGTCCGTAACGGGTGACCAGAGCGTTGCCGTGGCTGATGTAGAGCACCCGGCCGTAACCCCCGTTGCGCTCGGTCTTGACCACGATGCCGTCGGCCGGGGCGTAGACCGGCGTGCCCTCGGGAGCGGCGATATCGAGTCCGTGATGGAACTGCCGGCGACCGGTGAACGGATCCCGCCGCCAGGAAAAGCCCGATCCGATCAGCCCGTGAACCGGGAGAATCGACGGCGTCCGCGAGAGCTTGTCCGTCTGCTCGCCGAGCACCTCCTCGACGGTGTCGAGGCGGCGGGAAAGCAGCCGGCTGCGGTCGAGCAACTCGTCGGTCTCACCCCGAGCCATCTCCGCCCGACGCAGGGTGTCGAGATCCTCACTGGCGATCGCCTGCCCCTGTCCCGCGGTGGCGGGCAGATCGAGCCCGGCCAGGGTCGCCAGGCGCGAGGTGCGCCGCTCGAAGGCATCGAGGCGCCGGCGCAGCTCCCGCATCGAAGCGTCGATCTCGTCGGCACGCGCCGCCAGGTCGTCTCGCTCGGCCTGCAAGCTGGCCAGGGAACGAGCGAGTCGCGCGCCCCGCAGCATCAGCAGCGGCGTGGCTGCCGCCAGCACGGCTACCACCGCCACGACGATCGCTCCGATCAGGAGCTGCCGGCCGCTGAGGTGATAGCGCCGGAGCCCGCCGCGGGCATCGGGGACAATCATCACGGTGAAGTTTCGGCGAAGGAACACAGCCCACCTTCCGTCGATCCGCGCTCACCGAGAACGCGGGGAGGCGAAATATAGCCCCCTCCGCATCGAAGTGGCAAACGATTCAGGAACGCCCGTTTCAAACTTCGTGCCGTCACCGACTCGACGCCTGCGGGCCGATCCGAACCATCACGAGCCAGAGCGCGCAGCCCATCTAACAGAATTGTAATCGGGGCGCCAAAAGCGGAGGCTGCCCCCGCCCGGCCTGTCCCTCGGCCCCATTCGACGGCACAATCGCATCATGAGCACCGAGCCGCAGCTTTCACGACTGATCTTCGCCGGTGTCGCCGGCCCCGATCTCAGCGTCGAGGAGATCGCGGCCCTCGGCGAACTCCAGCCCGGGGGCGTCACCCTCTTCTCGCGCAACCTGCGTTCGCTCCAGCAGGTGCACGATCTGATCTGCGGACTGCGGGAGTGCGCTCGCCAGCCCCTGGTCGTCGCGATCGACGTGGAAGGCGGTCCGGTCAATCGGCTGACGGCCGTCGATCCCCGGCTCGGCGCCCTGCCGGCCGCCCGGGTGCAGGCAACCTGGGGCCCGAGGCGCCTGGTCCGCATCTGGGAGCATGTGGGCCGACTGCTGGCCAGCGTCGGTATCGATCTGGACTTTGCCCCCGTCGTCGATCTCGCAGGGGGGACGGCGAACAACGGCCTTGCGGAAAGGAGCTTTGCCGCCGACCCCCGGGCGGTGCTGTCGGCGGCCCGGGCGGTGCTCGAGGGACTCGAGCAGGCCGACCGGGCAGGCTGCCTCAAGCATTTCCCCGGCCTCGGAGGTACGGCGGTCGACACCCACCACGCCCTGGCCACCTCACCCCACGATGTCGGCCAGCTCTGGGAGCAGCACCTC
>JALTMS010000272.1 GCA_027001345.1 Acidobacteriota bacterium
CTGGGCCAGCTCGCCGTCATTGGTCAGCAGCAACAGGCCGTCGGCGTCCCAGTCCAGCCGGCCGACCGGAAAGACCCGGGCCCGGATTCGCGCCGCGCGCAGCAGGTCGGCCACCGTCGGTCGGCCCTCGGGGTCGGCGAGGCTGGTGATCATCCGCCGGGGCTTGAAGGCCACAAAGTAACGCCGCGGCCCCTGCCTGCCGGCGAGCAGCAGCTTGCCGTCGATCTTGATGTGGTCCTGGTCCGGATCAGCCCGGGTTCCGAGCCGGGTGATCACCTTGCCGTTGACCGTCACCCGGCCCTCTTCGATCATCCGCTCCGCCCCCCGCCGGGAGGAGATTCCTGCCCGAGCGAGGATCTTCTGCAAGCGCTCGGCGCCCATCACCCCTCCTCGGACAGCGGTGGCGCCGCAGCCAGACGGTGATCGTCGTCGCCGGGGGCCGCATCGGACTCGGCGGGGCCCGGTCCGTCGGCAGGTCCGTCCTCGTCGCTGTCGACCGACGCGGCCAGAGCGTCAGCCAGCTCCATCACGTCGCCTGCCGACTCCGACTGCGAATCGTCCGCCTCCTCGCCGCCTGCCGCTTCACCCTCGAGCGGCTCGATTTCCACACCTTCCCCAGGGAAGAGCCGGCCCTGGGCCGGGATGACCCGGGTGCCGTAGGCCTCGACAGGAGGCAGATCCTCGAGACTGTCGAGGCCAAAGTGCAGCAGGAAGTGCCGGGTGGTGCCGTAGAGAATCGGCCGGCCCACGACCTTCTTCCGGCCCAGCATGCGCACCAGCCGCCTCTCTTGCAGAGAGCGCAGGGCATAGGAGGGATCAGTGCCACGAATCTCCTGGATCTCCGGCGCCGTGATCGGCTGGGCGTAGGCCACGATGGCCAGCACGTCGAGCACCGCCGGGGTCAGACGCTTGCGATTCCGGAAGCGGAAGAGAGCCTTGAGCGGCGCCGCGAAAGCCGGCTGAGTGACCAGTCGATAACCACCAGCCACGGCCTCGAGCCGCAGGCCACGGCCCGGCCCCGCCATCGCCCGAGCCAGAGCCTCGAGCCCCTCCTCGATCTCCTTGCGGTCGGTGCCCTCGAGGGCCGCCTCGATCTCGCTGATCGCCAGCGGCTCGGGTGAGACGAAGAGCATCGCCTCCAGGCAGCCGAGGATGTCGAGTCCCTCGCTCTCCGCGCCGCTTCCCGCTTCCCCGGACTGGGGAATCCGTTCGTGATCTCGTTCACTCATCGCTGTCCACCGCGGCGCCCGGAGCCAGGACCGGTCGATCCTCGCGCCGGCGAATGACAATCTCCGTTCGCCAGCCCGCCTGCTGTGCGCTGACGTTACCCAGACGTACCAGCTCGAGCAAACCGAGGAAGAGCACGATTCTTTCCAGCCGGGTCCGGCAGGCGTCCACCAGGTCTCGGAAGCTGATCCGCCCACTGTGCACGACACTGCCCAGGATGCGCTCCATCATGTCGTGAATCTTGAAGTTTTCGCGCCGGATGACCTGATTGAGATCTTCGCTCTCCAGGCGGGCGAGGACTTTCTGGAACGCTCCGACGAGCTGGTCGAGATCGACCTCCAGGGTCATCACGCCGGCCAGATCTTCGGGGGGCGGCGCCGAGCGGACGAAGACCAGCTCGCGGGTCGTCTCGAGCACGCCCAGCGCTTCGGCAGCCTTGTGGTACTTTTCGTACTCCAGTAGTTGCATCGCCAGTTCGAGGCGAGGGTCGTCGTTGCCCTCCTCCGAGGGGTCCGGCGGCAGCATCATCCTGGACTTGATGTGAGCCAGGGTGACGGCCATCACGAGGTACTCGGAGGCGAGTTCGAGATCGAGTTCTCGCATCTGGTCGAGGTAGGCGTTGTACTGGCTGGCGATCTCCATGATCGGAATGTCGAGAATATCGATGCCCTGGCTGCGGACCAGGTGGAGCAGCAGATCCAGAGGGCCCTCGAATTGAGGCAAGCTGACTTCGAGCCCCAGGCTCGGCGCCGGCGGCTGGGCAAGCAACTCGGACCCCTGCTGGGAAGAATTTTCGGACATGTCTCGCGCCACCCGATCCTGGGCCGATCCAGGTAACCAACTGTGTGTGGAGGCCGACGATGCCGACCCGCTGGGGGTCTTCGTCATTCCTGCCCCCGAGGGCCCTCCTCCGACCTGGACGCAGCCTAACACCAGCGCGTCGGGGGGGTCAACGTGATTTTCGTCTTTTTTTTGCCTTCAGCTTTCGGGCTTTGCGCTCCGCCTTGCAGATCCAGCGCAGGATTTCCCGGCTGGCCTTGCGCCGAGCTCGCTCGACGGACTGAACATACGGGTCCCACAGAGGGTTCCTGCTCGTCTTGGCGACCTCCACGAAGGCGCTGTCGGCCTTTCGCAACAGGCTCCCATCACCGGTTGCCGTGATGCGCAGCGAATAGCGAACCTCGACCTCCCGCTGCACCCCCCGGCGGGTCTTGCCCGTCTGATAGTCGTAGACGTTCACCCCTCCCGGGGCCTGCCGCTCTCGCCATTTTTCCAGTTGCACGACCACCTTCATGGCCGCCTTCTCACCTTCCACGGCGGGGTGCACCGGACAGTCGGCAGTGAGCAACGCCAGCATCAGAGCGTCTTCGAAGGCATCTCGATCGCGGTCCGCCACGTCGCGCCGGGCATCGACGCGCAACTCCACGGCAGCCCCCCGTCCGGCTTCGGGCCTGGCTCCGGCGAACAGGACCGTGCACGGCTGCAGCAGCACGAGCAAGGCGAGCATGCGAAAACTTGATGATGGCAGGTCGATCGGAAGCCGCATCTCCCGGCGAGTCTATCCCTTTTCGCGGAAGACGACCCGTACCATGCCGAAGGAAATCACGTCGCCGTCGCGCAGCAGGGCCTGCTGCCCAGGAGCGAGGCGCACCCCGTTGACGAAGGTCCCGTTGAGCGCTCCGACCTCTTCCGCCACCTTCCAGCCCTCTTTCGAGTACGTCAGCCGGGAGTGGCGACGGGAGACCGAACGCTTGGTATCGACTCCCGTCAGATCGATCTCCGGCTGGATTTCGGTCACGGGGTCGTAGCGACCGACGAGCACCTGTTCCCCGCCAAGAGGAAAGACGGCTCCACCGCCTTCGACCACCAGCCGCCCCGTGGCGGCGGAGGTCGGTGCCGACTCCGGTGCTGCATCTACCTCGGGCGGCTCGTCGGTGGTGGCGACGGGGGCAAAGACCTCCCGCCGCGCGGCCATCTTGCGCATCATCCTCACGGCGAACTCCGGGTTGGCCTCGATCAGGCGCTGAAAGACCGATGGACCGAGTTCGACGATCTCGCAGTCGGTCTCGGCTTCGGCATCCGCGCCGTAGGGGCGGCCCTCGAGCAGGGCGGACTCACCGAAGAAGTCGCCCTTTTCGAGTAGGCGGCTGACGTCGTCACCGCCGGATCCGGATCGATGCAAGCGCACACAGCCCGAGTTGACCACGAACAGACAGCCGCCCCGCTCGCCAGCGGCAACGATGCGTTCGCCGGCCTTGTAGCTCACTGTCAGGGATTTGAAGACATCGGTTGCCATGCGCTCTCACACTGCGGCCGACGCCCTGCCGCGGCGCAGCAGGTGCGAAGCCAATCCCCTGAGAATATATGGAGCGGCGCGGCGCGCGGTCAACGTCAGCGCCCCGTCGCCGGATTTCGACGACCTTTCCGGGAGTGCTGCGAACGCCAGCGATGGACGGCGGTGGCCGCTTCGAGGCGCACGCTCTGGTCGCTGTCCTCCCGCGCGATGGCCGCGAGCACGGTATCGACGGCCAGGCCACTTTCGGCCAGCTTGCGCACCGCCATCAGTCGCACCTCCGCTCGGGGATCGCTACGGGCCAGACGCACCAGCGCCTGCTCGCACTCGGCAGCCAGCACACTGCCTTCCCCCTCGTCTCGATGATGCTTCGGGTCGTGCAGCCGCCCACGCAGCAAGCTCAAGCCCATCGCCTCGGCCGCCAGCCGGCGCCGTCGCGGATCGGCATCTCGACTGCGCTCGAGCAAGCCGGGAATCCATCGGGCGTCGGCCAGTCCGAAGCGCGCCGCCTGGTCGAGAGCGATGTCCACCAGGTAGGGGTTGGAGCCAGCAAGCCAGTCGACGAGCCGACCCTCCGCCCGGAGCCTGTCGACGTCGTCCTGATACGCCACCAGGGCGCGGACTGCTTCCAGCAGGGCCTGACGTCCTTCCTCGGGGAGGGGAATGTGAGAACGGTAGCCGATGGCCGGCTGATAGAGGTCGAGCGCCGGCCGCTCTCCGCGGGAATCGAGCCACGGCTCGAGAACGAAGAAGGCCACTTCACCTTCAGCAACTTCGAAGGGGGGGCTGCCCGACGGGCGCATGCGGTTCGCCCCGCGATAAGCAATGCGCAATTCCGCGGGGAGGTCGGCCGGACCGCGCAGGCGCTCGATGACCTCCACATGAGCCTTGCCCGGCACTTTCAGCACCCGAGCCAGGACGATGGTCTCACCCTGGGAGACTCGCTGGTTGAGATCGAAGCCTTCGTGAACCCGGGCGGCCTCGCCCCTGACGCGAGCAGCCCCCGCCAGGGACGACCCGACGAGCAAAACGGCGACCAGCAGGCGAATCAGGAAGAGCGCTCGCCCGAGCGACGTCCTGCAAGACCCGCCCCGAGCAGAACGAAGCCTACCGCCACGAGCAGAGCGCTCGCCTTGACCAGGGGATCGTCGATCGACTGCCATAGCGTCACCGGCTGGTACAGCGCTTTCATCCCTTCGGCCTCTGCCCCGCCCGACAGCGCCAACAGCAGGCTGCCGGCGGCCAGGCCGAAGACGGTCCCCGCCAATCCTCCGATCAGGATACGACCCCAACCCACACCTGAGCGAACCGCGCCGCCGGAAAGCTGCGGCGCGGATTCCGCGACCGCCGCTTCGAGTTCCGCTGCAGGCGCCACCGTCGCAGCAGAAGCTTCGGGCAGCGCCGGACCGGCGTCGGGTACGGCGAGTCCGAGGGGAGGAGCCGCCGGCGTCGAGGGCGATGCGGCATCCGGGAGCAGAGGATCGTCCGCAGGGAGAGCGGTAGCCGGCTGAGCGACACGAGCGCTGGGAGCCGGATCGGTGACGTGGCGCTGCACCCGCAAGGGCGGTGGGTATTTGCCCTTCGGTGCTGCGATGAACTTGCGAGTCTTGACCGTGGTCGTGCTCACCTCGAGACCTCCAGTGTCCGGCTCACGCGCCCAGGTCGAGGGTCAGGGTCAGGCGGAAACGACGAACACCATCGGCTGTCGCCACTTCGAGAGGGATCAGGATCTCCTGGGGCTGACCGACGACCAGGCGCGTGGCCTCGACTTCGGCCTCCTGGAACAACGGATCTTCGGGCTCCACTTCCACCGCCGTCGCTGTGGCAGCCGGCGTCATGACCGGAGACGGTGCCGCTGCAGAGTCGATCGGCGGCAGATTCAGATCGCGCCGGTCGATCTTGATCGTCGCTCCACCGGCCCCGGCGGGTGGAGCTGCCGGAGGCGTGGGCACGGCGAAGACATCATCGTCGGCAGCGGGTGCTTCCGGCGAGACCGCCAACTGAGGCTCGACG
>JALTMS010000273.1 GCA_027001345.1 Acidobacteriota bacterium
ATCGTCATGGTCTTCATCGTCTCGTCTCCTGTGCGGGACGGGTCTGGTTGATTCCGGCCCACGCCCTCGCCCTGGGTAAAGC
Organism: Acidobacteriota bacterium; assembly: GCA_027001345.1. Classification (GTDB taxonomy): domain Bacteria; phylum Acidobacteriota; class Polarisedimenticolia; order J045; family J045; genus JALTMS01. The sequence goes on from JALTMS010000273.1 coordinate 83, forward strand.
AACGCCCGTGCCAGACTGTCGCCATTCCAGCCAGATCTATCCCAACACACTGACGCACAATGAGTTGAAAAACAGAAAGGGGCGTGCGGGCCCTTCCCCCTTCGTGGAACCGGCGACCTCCGCGGGGGACGGCGGACAGGACGCTCGAGGACGTCAGTCGCCGTAACGCTGCCCCTCGGCACCGCCCTTGATGCCCGGCCGTCCCGGGAAGACCCGCTCGACCGCCCGCGAGGTTCCCACCACATCGCGCAGAATCTCCAGGCTCCCCGGCTGAAGCGCTCCCTGGCCACAGACGAAGACCCCTTCCACCTGCTCCCGGACCTGCTCGAGCACTTCTCGGGCGATGGCCAGCCCCTCGCTGGCCTCCTCTCCCTTTGCGGCGGCGGCCGCCATCCTGTCGAGCACGGTATCGGGCACCGTGACCCCCGGCACCTCCGCCGCCAGATACTCGGCATCGCGCAGGGAGGTCAGGATCCACAGGCCAGCGATGATCGGCACCCGCACCGAATCCACCGCCTCGAGAAAGCTGGCCAGCTCCTCGGGATCGAACACCGGCGAGGTCAGGGCGAACTCCGCACCCGCATCGACCTTCCACTCGAAGCGCCGGATCTCCTCCTCTCGGGCCACCAGCCCGATGGTGGCCAGTACCGCCGGGAAGAAGGCCGTCGGAGAGCCGATCGGCGTGTCGCCCACGTCGAGACCGTGGTTGAGACGGTAGACCATGTTGGTCAGCCCGATGGCGTCGACGTCGAAGACGGTCGAGGACCAGCTCATATCCCCCGGACGGGGGGCATTGCCGGTGACGAGGAAGAGATTGCGCAGCCCCAGCGCATGGGTTCCGAGCAGGTCGGATTGCATGCCCAGAAGATTGCGGTCACGGCAGGTGTATTGCAGCACCGGCTCGGCGCTCGCTCCGCGAGCCTCGATCTCTTCGAGCACCAGGCGAGCCATCGCCATCGGGCTGAGCCGCACGGAAACGCGCGGGTCGTCGGGTACCACCACCGCGTCGATGCCCGCATCGAGCCACGGGGCGAGCAGACGCAAGACGGGCTCGGCCTGCCAGCCGTGGGGCGGCGCCATCTCGACCAGGGTGACGAAGCGCCCATCGGCGATCTGCCGGGCCAGGCGCGACTTCTCCCGCTGGGGAACGGGCTGCCGGGCCACGACCTGGGGAGCACGCACCACCACCTTGGGCACCACCTCGCCGGAAGGATCCTGGCCGAGGGCCTCGCTCATCGCCTGGATGTGCTCGGGGGTCACGCCGCAGCATCCGCCGATCACTCTCGCTCCCAGGCGGCGAAAGCGCCGGGCATAGCGCCCCATGTAGGCCGGCGAGGTCAGGTAGATCATGCGTCCTTCCACCGGGCGGGGAATCCCGGCGTTGGGCATGGCGGCCAGCGGCAGGCTGGCCGAGGCGGCCAGAGTCTCGAGCACCGGCAACATCGAAGCCGGACCGACCGAGCAGTTGATGCCGATCACCTCGGCCTCGGTCGCCTCGAGCTTCTGCACCATCCACTCCGGAGGGACTCCCTCGGGAGTCCGACCCTCCTCGTCGACGGTCATCATGGCGACCACCGGCAATTCGCAGATCTCCCGCGCCGCCCGGACGGCCGCCTGGATCTCCACCAGATCGGTGAAGGTCTCGAAAACCACCAGATCGATGCCACCATCGAGCAGCCCGGAGATCTGTTCCTTGAACAGCTCGACGGCCTCGTTCACGGTGGTCGGACCCCAGGGCTCGAGCCGAATGCCGAGCGGGCCCACGGCTCCCGCCACATAGGCCCGATGACCGACGGCAGCGCGGGCCAGACGGGCCGCGGCGGCATTGATCTCGGCGACTCTGTCCCCCAAGCCGTGGGGTTCGAGTCGGGGCCGGCAAGCGGCGAAGGTATTGGTCTCCACCGCCTGAGCCCCGGCTTGCAGGAAACGCCGGTGCACCGCCTCGACGACCGCTGGTCGCTCGAGATTCAGCTCTTCGTAGCACTTGTTGAGAAACACGCCCTGGGCGTAGATCTCGGTGCCCATGCCGCCATCGAAGAGCAGGCAGTCACCTCGGGCCAGGCGCTCGCGGAAAGGAATGTCCATCGACCCTAGATATAGCACGACCGCCCGAACCGAGGGGGTTCAGGGCGGTCGGCCCGACGCTCGTAGCGTCCTCTATTCGAGAACGAGGATCTCGACCCGACGATTGGCGGCGCGGCCCTCGCGGGTGGAGTTGTCGGCCACCGGGCGGGACTCGCCATAGGAAATCACGCTCAGCAAGTTGAGCGGAATCCCCTGCTCGTGCAGGTAGTCGCGCACCACTTCGGCTCGCTTGAGCCCCAGAGCGCGGTTGTAGGCCTCGCCACCGGAGCTGTCGGTATGGCCCTGAATCTCGACGAAGACCATCTTGTCGTAGCTCTTGAGCCGGGAGACGAGATTGTCGAGCGCGGCGGCGCCGGCCGGTGTGACCTCGGCATCATCGACACCGAAGAGCACGTCCCGATTGGTCAGGGTCACCTTCCAGATCACCTTGCCCCTGGCGGTCTTGGCTGCCTGCTCGGCCTTCTCCATCGCCGCCTGACTGGTCTGCTGAGCCTGGCCCACCTTGCCATCGACCGCGGTGACCTGCTGCTCGATCTGCCGGTCCTTCTCGCTGAGCTGGTCGATCTTGGCGCTGTTCTCCTCGACACTGCCCTGGACATCGTCGATGCGGGAGGTCACGTCGGACACGGCGGTCTCGAACTTCTTGTTGGAGACGCAGCCGGTGGCCAGCACCAGCGCCAATCCGACGGCAAGAACGAAACTCGCCCTGTACTTCATCATCTCTTTCCTCCACTCGGAGCGGGCTCCACGGGCGGGGAACCGCTGAACTGCCGAGATTCGTCAAACGGTTGGGTCGGCTCCCTCACCCGGCAACATCGCTCGCGGCGCGGGGTAAACCGGACCTGCTGGCACATCAGCGTCTGAGGCCAGGCGCGGGATTATACTCCCCATCTTTCCCCCCGTCGGCAAGTTGCGGGGATTTCCGTCGTCTTCCGGCTCTCAGCGGTAGGCCCGGCGAGCCAGCACGCGTGCCCCGCGCCGGCCAACCCGGACCTCGATCCGGTGGCTACCCTCCCGGCGATCCCGGGGGGGACGGAAAGCCAGCCGGTACTGGTGCCGCAGATCGTCACGAATCCGAAGCGCCGCCGCGCGGGCCTCGGCCGCCTCGTCCTCACCCCCGATCAGGAACAAGCGCCCCCCCGTCTGCCGGGCGATATCCGCCAGGCCGGCGAGGGGATTGCCCGGATCGCGGCGGGCCTGGATCTCCCGAGCCGCCCCTCCCAGGGCCAGCACATAGACCGGCGCCTCGACCTCCAGCGCCGCTTCGGCCACCTCGGAGGGCGCCAGGCGGCTGGCATTGTCCAGTCCGTCACTGACCAGGACGATCGCCTGTCGCTCGAGGGGTGAGGGGGCGAGCAGCTCCGCGGCGGCGGCCAGCGCATCGGCCAGGGCGGTGCGCCCCCGCCGCTCGATGGCCAGAGCCTCGGCCAGCAGGCTCATCGGACGAGACCTCCACGTGCCGTGCACCACCACGCCGTGATCGGCGAAGCTGACCAGCCGCATCCGATCCCGGCGCCGCACCTGCCGCATCAGCGGCAACAAGGCCGCCCGAATCGCCGCGGTGCGCGAGCGGTCGGCCATCGAGCTGGAGACATCGAGCAGCAGCACCAGGCGGAAGGGGGCGGCGAGTTCTTCGCCGAACCAGGCCAGGGGGCGGAGCTGGCCATCGTCGAAGAGCTGAAAGTCCTGCCGCGTCAGCCCGGTCATCGGCCGGGAACGGCGATCGACCACCACGGCGGTGACCATCACCAACTCCACCTCCACCTGGTCGGTGTGGGAGGCGGCCATCACGGCCTCGAACTCCTCGTCGCTGAGCGCTGCGCCTCCGGCGGCCACGCGCTCCATCAGTCGGCGGGCCCGCTGCCGATCGGCAACATCGTCGCCCAGCGCCGCGCTGCCGCACAGCGCCAGCAGCAGGCACCACGCCGCGAGTCGGCACATCACTTGCGGTACATACCCTCGATCAGATCGGCGTAGCGCGCACACACCTGCCGTCGGCGGACCTTCTGGGTCGGCGTGAGCAGGCCGTTGTCTTCGCTCAACTCCTCAGGAAGGAAGGCGAACTGGTGCGCCTTCTCGTAGGCCGCCAGGTGGGCCTGCCGGCTGTTGATCTCTCGCTTGAAGAGGTCGAGCACCTCCTGCCGTTCGAGCAGCGACTCGGGACGATCCCACGCCAGGCCCTGCTCGCGAGCCCACTGCTCGAGCCGCTCGAAATTCGGTAGCAGCAGGACACCGATCGAGGGGCGGTCGTCTCCGACGGCGATCACCCGGTTGACGAACGGACTCTTCTCGATCACCGACTCCACCGCCCGGGGGCCGATGTTCTTGCCCGTGGACAGGACGATGATCTCCTTCTTGCGGCCGGTCAGGGTCAGGAAACCCTCATCGTCCACGCTGCCCAGATCGCCGGTGTAGAACCACTCCCCGCGCAGCACCTCCTCGGTCTCCTCACGGCGCTTCCAGTAGCCCTTCATGATGTTCGGGCCGCGGACCACCACCTCTCCGTCGTCCGCCAGTCGCAGCTCCACGCCTTCGAAGACCTTGCCCACGGTGCCCAGGCGCACGTTCCCCGGCGTATTGGCCGTCAGTACCGGCGAGGTCTCGGTCAGCCCGTAGCCCTCGTAGACCTCGATACCCACACCCCAGAAGAAGTGCCCCACGTGCACCGGCATCGCCGCCCCTCCCGAGATGACGAAGCGCAGCCGCCCGCCGAGCTTCTCGCGGATCTTGCTCAGCACCACCTTGTCGGCCATCTTCCAGCGCAGGCCCTTGAAGGCCCCGGGGCGCCGGCCCGCCATGTGTGCCTCGGCACAGGCATCGGCCCAGCCCAGAGCTTTCCGGGCCAGGATCTTCTTCGCTCCTCTGGCCTTGTCCACCTGCTCCATCACGCCGCTGTAGGCCCGCTCGAGCAGCCGTGGGACGGTGGCGAAGACATGGGGCCGGACCTCCCGGAGTGCATCGGCCACCCGTTCGAGGCGCCGAACGTGGGCGATGGTCGCGCCCTTTTCCAGGTAGACGTACGTCACCATCCGCTCGAGCACGTGGGACAAGGGCAGAAAGGAAAGCGCCAGATCGCCGTCCTCGAAAGTGAAGGCGGCAGCGGCGGCGGCCACGTTGCTGCAGAAATTCTCGTGGGTCAGCATCACTCCCTTGGGCGTGCCTGTCGTCCCGGAAGTGTAGATCAGGGTCGCCAGGTCCTCGGGAGCAATCGAGGCCAGCCGTTCCTCGACGACACCCGGGTGCTGCTCGAGATACTCCCTGCCCCGCTCCCGCAGGTCGGACAGCGACTCGGCCCCCTCGACACCCGGCTCCATCGAGTACACCCGCTCGAGCTGCGGGAGCGGGGCAGGGAGTATCTCGAGC
>JALTMS010000274.1 GCA_027001345.1 Acidobacteriota bacterium
AGCCTCGGCGATCTTCGTCCCTCTGGTCTTCGTGGCCATCGGAGTCGGTCAGGTATGGCCCCTCTCCCTTCCCCTGGCCGATCCCGCCCCGGCCTGGAACCTGATCCTGCTCAGCTACTGCCTGATTGCCTCGGTGTTGCCGGTGTGGCTGTTGCTCCAACCACGGGACTATCTCTCGTCCTTTCTGCTCTATGCCTGTCTCGGCGGCGGCGTGCTGGGCATCGTCCTCGGCGGTGGCGCACTGGACCCCGAGGTGGCCCCCCTGCCGGCATTCGCCGGTTGGTCCGATCCCAACCTGGGGCTGCTCTTTCCCGCGATGTTCATCACCATCGCCTGCGGCGCCTGCTCGGGCTTCCACAGCATCGTCGCCTCGGGCACGACGGCCAAGCAACTGGCCAGCGAGGCCCACGCCCGGCCGGTGGCCTATGGCGGCATGCTGCTCGAGGGTGTGCTGGCGCTGCTCTCTGTCTCGGCCGTGGTGCTCGTCGGCACCCGGGCGGCCGCCGGTATGGCCCCCACCGTCGTCTTTTCCCAGGGTCTCGGACGCATCCTTGCCGCCGTCGGCCTGCCCGAGGCCGTCGGCGCCCATTTCGCCGCTCTGGCCATTTCGACTTTCTTGCTGACGACGCTCGACACCTGCACCCGGCTCGCGCGCTATGTGCTCGAAGAACTGCTCTCCCTGCCCCGCGGCAGGAAAGCACCGGCGCTGCTCGCAACGCTGGCCACCCTGGCCCTGCCGGCTCTGCTGACCCAGATCACGCTCCACCTGCCGGACGGAACACCAGCGCCGGCATGGAAGGTGATCTGGCCGGTTTTCGGCGCGACCAATCAGCTTCTCGGCGCGCTGGCGATGCTGGCGATCACGATCTGGCTGCGCAACCGAGGCCGTCGTCACGCCTTCGTCGCCGTTCCGATGCTGCTGATGTTCGGCGTGACCCTGGTGGCCCTCGCTCAGCTTGCCTGGCGCTACACGCCGCTGACCCTGATCGGTGCCATCGCCGCCGCCCTCTTCGTGCTGGCGTTGATCCTCGCCTCCGAGGCCATCCGCCACGTGCTCAACGCAGCGACTCCCGACACCGACACCGCCGCCGGTTAGCCCGGTGATTCATGGAGCTTCCCGGCGAGAGCCGGCAGAGAGTGCCGGGCCGGTGATTTCCCGAGCACTTCGAGCGGCGAGTCGATCGGCGGAGGATGACCGCTAGCAAGGCCACCACGAACAGCAGTAGGCGTTGGCCTCCGATCCGTCGTTGCAGCGGACCTCCGCCCAGCCGTCATAGATCGTGATCTTCTTCGTCCCCCCGCGACCGCGGCAGAAATCGCGCGCCACCTCGGCGTAGGTCACTTCATCGCAAGCGTCGGGGCAGATGTAGGGACAGGAAGACGAGTCGGCGCGCCCGTCACCCCACTCCAGAATCGCCCCGTCGTCAGTGCCGATGACCAGGCGCCGAGCCCGCCGCGCCTTGGCCGAGCGCACGAGGCTCGCGATCCTGGCGTCGTCGGGCAGCGCGCGGAGATAGACGAAAGCACTTCGATTCTCGAGCACGGTTCGCTGATCGTCATAGTCCAGAATCAGCACCAGATACCCAGTCACGGGACCCAGCAGATCCTCGCTTTCGGCCAGCCAGACGGTTTCTCGGCCGACCTCGTCACCGGGTTGGATATAGATCGTACTCCCCTGTTCGTCTTGCGCCCGAGCGGGTACAGCCCCCAGGAGCAGGACACTGGCCAGGATCCACGCTGCACATTTCATGGCTCGGCCTCCTCTTGTTGCACTTGATACGCATTTCTGAACCCCAACACGTGACGACCACCGCATAACGTAGTTCATTGCAGGCGAAGCCGTCAACGCCCAGACAAGATGATATTTCGTGACTGCAAGATGAGATGCGTCAAAAAAAGCGCAGGTCGCCGAATCCCACGCCAGCCGTACGATCAGCGGCGAAGCACCGGGGTCTGGCAGGCGGCCGTTCAGCGCGCGAGGTAGAAGTAGACGACCCCGTCGTCGAGCACGGAATCGTCGTAAGCCTGCACGTCTTCCTCGTCCACCAGACGCTGGGCATCGGTGAACTGTGCACTGATCGACCTCTCCAGGGTGTAGGGGCTCACCCCACCACTCCAGCGCAGCAACACCGTTCCCGCGGCGACGTCCTTGGTCACGCTCAGCTCGATCGGCGACCAGGAGGTCCGGCTCTCGATCCGGACGGTGGCCATCTCGTAGGGCTCGAGCGCAACCTCCACGCGACCACCGGTGACGCCCAGTGGGGTGCCCCCCTCCTCGTCCGCCTCCAGGCGCTCGGCACCAACGATCGTCAGCAGCCTGGAAGTGATGCCGACCACCGCAGCCGCACCACTGAGTTCCACCAGACGCAGGACGCTGCCACGGCCGTCCTCGGCCGGCTTGATCGTCGCGAGCAGCACTCCCGGCGCATCGATCTCGAAGATGGAGGACTCATCGCGCGGCATGTTCCCGGGCTGACGACTGATCCAGGCGGAGCGCAGTGGCGTCAGAGCGCTGACGCCGAAGGCTGTCGCGACGAGGGGGTCGAAGCCCGGATCCGTCGAGCGGAAGTGATGCACGTAGGTGTAGAGCGGGGAGGTATCGGGCTCCTGCTCGACCGGACCGATGGTGCCGTCCTCGAATTCATACTCGTCGGCCTTGTCCTTCATCCTGGGCAGCAGCAAGGCGTCGGTGGTCGAAAAGGCCGGAGACGTCAGACCGCTGAGGTTCTCGAAGTGGAAGGCACTGACGCTGTCGGAGGCTGTGAGCAGCCCTCGCGTCGCATCCCAGAAAGCCAGAGTGTGTTCGACGTTGTGCCAGTCGAAGAGATTCTCGCGGGCAAAGCCGTCGCTCAACGGGTCGAGGAATCGGACCGCCGTCTCCGAGCGGATCGAGAAGTCGTGAATGTCGAACGGCCAGGTGACCATGTACTTCCAAGAGTGCTGATCGTTGGGCACGTAGGCCATTGCGTCTCTGTCCAGGACGTTCTCGATCTCGAAGCGGTCTTCTCCCCGGTAGAGGCGATAGAAGCTCTCCACATGAGGCGTGCCCTCGCGCTGAACGCGGAGCGAAACCCGCAGCGGCCCGCTTTCCGCGATGCTCACGGTCACCGCGGAAGGGGCCTGAGCGATGGGCTTGTTGCCGGCCGTCGTATCCTGGTGCGTGTTGTGGGCCACTTCGTTGAAGCGATAGGCACTGGCCGGGTCGATCATCTCCAGGCCCCGCGTCTTGTCGTAGAAACTGGTTACCGAACCGTCGCTCCCGCTGATTTCGACCCGATAGAAGTCATTCTCGAGTGAGCCGAGATCGACACTCAACACGCCCTGGGGCTGGGCCGTGGGAGTGCCGGGCAGCAGGTCGTAGACCCGATACCCCGCCGCCGGGACGGCCTGAGCGCGGAAGAGAATCTCGCGCTGGGCATCGAAACGCTGGTAGACCAGTTCCCGGCCGCTGCCGCGCTCGATGACCCGGAAATCGGTATCGTAGATCGCCGCAGGCAAAGCCTGACGCACCCACCCGTCGGTCTCGAAGCCCAGGGTGTTGACCGCCACCACCGCGTCTCCCGAGGCCGGCAGATCGGCCACCAGGCGCCGCAGTCCGCGGTCGACCAGCGCCACACCGTCGTCTCTCGCCTCGCGGGCAAAGGCGAAGTGCTGGCGAGCGTTGCGGTCGAATTCCTCCGGCGTGAAGTAGCCCGGCCACCCACCAGCGCCGGAGTGTTCGTCGGACTCCAGCATCTTGCGATACGCGTGGCGCCGCAACGTGCTTTCGGCGCTGCCGCCATCGATGGCACGCGCAGAACCGACCAGCATCTCGCCCGCCGCCACGTCCCGGTGGGCCTGGCGGATCCACTCCTGGATGTGCTGGGTACCGGCATTGGAACCCGACCAGGCTGCGCCGAAATCGCCCGAGTAGGAGGGGAAGGCGTCGGGTCCATGCGTGTCGAGCATCCTGTCAAGGAAGGCCTCGGCGGTGGAGAGCACGAACTTGGGATTGTCGTAGGTCGCGTTCCACTCCTCGGCCAGGTCTCGGGTCTTGAATCCCTGGTAGTGGTTGTCGAATCCTCGCAGCAGCATCATCTCGGGCCAGGGATAGCCCGCCTCCTCCTGCTCGGGGAGCTTTTCTCCCATCTTCTTGTAGAGATCCGGCAGGTTGTCGAAGAACGAGAAGCCCCAGTTCAACCCCTCGGCGTAGCTGTCGAAGGTGATCCAGGCCAGCACGCGGCTGCCGTCCGGAGCGATCCACCAGAAGGGCCGGTCTCCGTGATCCGGCTCGCTGAGCTTGCCGCCGAAGCCGGTATTCATGCCTCCCACGTAGTAGTCGACGCCCGCACGGGCCAGTACCTCGGGCAGGGCGAAGGTCGCACCCGGGACGTCATCCTGGTACCAGGTCCGGGCCCGAACCCCCAGCTCGCGGGCGGTGGTAGAAGAGTAGTAGAGCGCACGGACGAGTTCTTCACGCGAAACCTTGGTCGAATGCAGGTTGGCGTAGCCCGCTGCGAGAACCAGCCGCCCCTCCTGCAGGTGGCCGGTCATTCGCTCCCGCTCGGCCTCGGTGGAGCGCTCCCACCAGCGATCGAGCCACCACCCGTTCTCGATCGTCCAGTGGTAGTTGGGGTCGGCCTCCAGATTGTCGAGCACCTGGTCGAGGTGGGTCTTGGCAAAGGTCTCGATGTCGTCCACCGGCTCGGTGAAGCCGATGTCCAGGTGGGAGAGTTCGACGAGGTAGATCGTCTTGACCGAAGAATCGACGCCCACCGAGGTATCGCCGAACAGTTCCAGGTCGTCGATCCAGGTATCGACCCCTTGCGGACCGTCCGCCGTCAACTCGAGACGGTGAACACGCTCGATCACGTCCAGATCATCGAAGGCCTCAAGGGTCCACCCCGTCGCCGGCTCGCTTTCGGCGCTGCCGCTCCAGACCCGACAGCGCAGCCAGCGGTGCCCATCACCGGCCTCGATCGCCAGCCGGATCCAGCGCCGCCCGCCAGCGGGAATCGCGCCCGCCGCCGAAGCCAGGTTGACCAGCACCGCCCCCTCGCTGCGCAGCAGGCTCAGGGTGCCCTGGCCGTCGATCGCCAGTCGGTACTCCCGCAGGGTGGGCGCCCGCTGGATCAGGTCCAGCGCGAAGTCGTAACCGGCGCCGAGTTCGGAACGGTACTCGAAAGCCACCGAGAAGGTCGTCGCCGGCACGGGATGTACCGGGTGCCGGGCCCAGTGTCGAGTACTGGAGCTGGGCAGGGGCCCGCGGCCATCGGCATTGAACGAGGTGTCCCCGGAGTCGAGCACCTGGCTCCAGGGCGAAGGCGTGCCGAACAGACCGTTCTCCTGCTTCCAGTCCGGATCCAGCTCGCCTTCGAAGTCGTCGCTGTAGACACTGCCGCTGCCCGGGGTGTAGGCGGCAGCGATCGGCAGAGCGCCGATCGAGACGAGAAGCAGCAAGACTATCGGGAGCATCAGCACAGCGAAACGGGACACGGCAGGACCTCCT
>JALTMS010000275.1 GCA_027001345.1 Acidobacteriota bacterium
CGACCCTGGAGATGGTGACGATGTACTTCTACTTCGATCCGCTCTACTGGCTGGTCATCGGTGCAGGGTTGCTGCTGAGCCTCTGGGCCCAGGCCAAGGTCAAGGGGGCCTACCGGCGTTACAGTCGTCTGCCGGTGCGCAGCCGCCTCAGCGGTGCTCAGGTGGCTGCAGCGATTCTGCGGGAAAACGGCATCCACGACGTGAAGATCGAATCGATTCGCGGCCAGATGACCGACCACTACGATCCCCGCACCCGTACCTTGCGCCTGAGTGAGCCGGTCTACCGGGGCACCAACATGGCGGCCCTGGGCATCGCCGCCCACGAGGTGGGTCACGCGATCCAGCACGCCCACGACTACGCTCCGCTGAAGTTCCGCTCGGCCTGGGTGCCGGTGGCCAACCTGGGTGGCGGATTGTCGATGGTGGTGTTGCTGCTGGCCTTTTTCATGGGCGGCGTGGCCACCGCCTTCGGCTCCACCATGGCCATGCTGGGAGTCGGCCTCTTCGCCACCACCACCCTCTTCACGCTGATCACCCTGCCGGTGGAATTCGACGCCAGCCGCCGAGCCCTGCTGGCCCTCGAGAAGGGGGGCTACGTGGCGGCGGACGAACTGGCCGGCGCCCGCAAGATGCTCTCCGCGGCGGCGATGACCTATGTGGCGGCGGCGGTCTCCTCGATCCTCACTTTGCTCTACTGGGCGATGCGCCTCGGTCTGCTCGGCGGCCGCAGCGACTGATCGGATCGGCAGGACTGCGCTCCCCCGCTCTTTGGATGGACTGGTCGATCCACGACCCTCGACCGGTCGGGAACGTATCGGGCCATGAGGTGCAGGAGTCTCTGCCCTGCACGACCAGCGGCTCGTCAGTCATCGCTCCCCGGCTGCGGGTCCGTGCAGAAGGTGGGGCAGCAAGCGCCGGAAAGCCCGGGAAAAAAGCAGTTCCGGTGCCGCGGACCCAGCGGTCCGGAACGCCTCGGAAACGGCGCTCCAGCGGACCCGGCGGCCCTCACCCCGGGCCTCGACCAGGGCCAGCCGCAGTTGAAGGCGTGCCTGTCGGGCGGCGGCTCGACGCGCCCAGGGGCGGCGCAGCGTCCGGGCGAAAAGACTGCAGCAGCAGATGGTCAGCCGCAGCCGATCGGCCTCCTCTCGCACCGACCACATCCCGTGTCGGTGTTTGCGGTAGGCCATCATCACCTCGGGCAGATAGGCGATCGGTCCGCGCAGGGCGAGCAGGATGTGCAGCGCCCAGTCGCTGAAGGGTAGCTCTTCGAACCACTCGGGAAGAGGCTCGAGCCGGTCCCGGCGGAAGGTCAGCGCTCCGGCTGGAACGGGATTGCCTCGCAGGATTCTCTCCACGCCGAGCCGCGAGGGAAGCGTCGGGCTGCAATAGCGTTCGGCCAGCAGCCCGCCCCGGGCATCGACGATGCGGGCGTCGTGGGTACAGGCCGAGAGTTCCGGCGTGGTTTCGAGGAGCGAGACCTGCTGCTGAAGCTTGTCGGTGGTCAGCCAGTAGTCGTCGCCGTCGAGTAGGGCGATGTAGCCGCCCCGACAGGCGGCGAGGGCCCCGATGAAGTTGCGCACGGGGCCGAGGTTCCTCTCGCGCTCGAGGATTCTGATCCGCTCGGGGTGCAGGGCTTCGAGGGCGCGCAAGCGAGTCCGGGTGCCGTCGGTCGAGCAGTCATCGGCCACGACGATTTCCCAGGCGAAGTCGGCCCTCTGAGCCAGCACACTCTCCAGGGTCTGGTCGACGAAGGCCTCGTGGTTGTGGGTCTTGATCAGGACGCTGAGTTTCATACCGGCGAGTGCGGGGTGCATCGCGTCTTCAGGCCGAGGCGCTCGCGGAACTCCCGCGGCGGCATGACGCTGCGTTCGTGAATCGCTGCCAGGCTGTGCACCCGCTCGAGAAGCTGCCGGTTGGTAGCCAGGCGAGTGCGCCCCGCGTCGAGCCAGATGTTGTCCTCCAGGCCGATGCGCACGCCGCCACCGAGGGCGACGGCGATCGCGCTGATGGCTGTTTGCGCGGAGCCGAGCCCGGCCAGTGACCACAACGCCTCCTCTGGCAGCTCGCGCAGCAGCGCGGCGAGATGCAGCGGATCGGCCTGGGCGCCGGCCACGTTGCCGAGCAGCAAGTTGAAGTAGAACGGCGGATGGAGTACCTGCTTGCGGATCAGGTACCGGGCGTAGTTCAGCATGCCCAGGTCGAAGACCTCCAGCTCGGGAGCGATGCCGCGTTGGCGCATTCGACGCGCCAGAGCCTGGATCACGTCGGGAGCGTTGAGTGAGGCCTGCCGGGAGAAGTTCAGCGACGAGAGGGTCAGGCTCCCCATGTCCGGTCGCAGATCACCGTCGAGGGCCAGGGGCGCGGCGCGAGCTTCCAGGTCCTGGACGCTGCGGCCGCTGAGCGAGACACAGATCACCAGCTCCGGAGCGAAAGACCGGATCGCCTCGATCAGCCGGCCATAGATCGCGGGGTCATGGGAAGGCTCCCCGCTTCCCGGCCGCCGGGCATGGAGGTGAACGAGGGTGATGCCGATTTCCGTCGCCTGATGCACCTGCTCGACGATCTCGTTGATCTCGAGGGGAACGTGGGGCGTCATCTCTCGGGTCGGGACCATTCCCGTTGGTGCGAAGTTGACGATCAGGTTCATCGGGTCCCCTCCAGTCTCTTGACGATCCGCGCCGGCACTCCGAGGACCTGCACCCGGGGTTCCACGTCCCGTGTCACCACCGCGCCGGCCCCGACGACGGCCGAGTGGCCGACCGTCAGGCCATCGAGGATCTGAGCCCCCATTCCGATGCTGGCGCCCGCGCCGAGGGTGGTGCGGCCGGCCACGTTCGCCGCCGGCCCGAGGGTGACCCCCTGGGCGATCCGCGCATGGTGCCCGATCAGGCAGCCGCGGTTGACGATCACGTGGGAGCCCACCTCGCTGTGGGCGGCGAGGACGGCGTGGGGGCCGATGTAGGTGCCCGCCCCGAGGCGGGCGGTCGACGAGACCTGAGCACTGGCATGGACGAAGGTGCCGAAGCGCAGCCCACGCTGCTCGACCTGCCGGATGAAGGTGAGCCGACGCGGGCTGCCGATGGCGGCCAGCACGCGACACTCCCCGGGGAGTTGATCGATGTCGTCGATCCAGAGTACGGGAATGCCGTGCAGAGTGCGGCCGCACTTGCTGCGGTCGAGGCCCTCGATGAAGGCGGCGACCTGATAGCGTGGATCCTCGTCGATCAGGTCGGCAACCTCTTCGCCGAAGCTGCCGGCGCCGAGAAGGGCAAAGCGCTCGGAACCGGAGGAGTTCTGCATGACGTCGGATGCCTCCACGGGCCCAGGCCGGGAGCGGTGATTCTGGCACGAAGTCGGTGGGCGAACGACTTCGTGCCTGGAGGTTTTTCGTCGCTGCGCTGACTGGCTTCAGCGAGTTGGCGATCTTTCCCTCTCCACTTCCGGGGTGCGAGCCGTCGGGACGGGCCCGTCCGGGGTTTGACGACGACGGTACATCGGCAGCCGGCGGCTCAGAGCTTGTCGCTCTCTTCCGGTTCGAGGGGGTGCTCGTGGGTTTCGCCGGCCCGGCGCAGAGAGCGGACCAGCAGGATCGGACCGACGATCTGGTTGATCGCGATCGCGGCGATCAGCGGGGCGACCACCGTTGCGCCCCACTGGGGAAAGCGGCGCCCGAGTTCGGCGGCCAGCCCGAGGCTGACGCCGGCCTGGGAGATTGCCGTCCAGCCCGACAGAGAACGCCAGGAGCGAGGATCACCGGCCGCTGCGCTGCCCCCCCAGGCGCCGACGAACAACCCCCCCATGCGCAGCAGGACCAGCGAGAGCGCGAGCATCCACGAGGTGGTCAGGGCATCGAGGTCCAGGGCGGCGCCGGTCAGCGCGAAGAAGGCGACATAGATCGGCGGTGCGATGCGCTCGAGGTTTTCGGTGAACACATGGCCGCGACGGGAGAGGTTCTGGACGACGATGCCGGCGGTCAGACCCATCAGCAGCGGTTCGAGATGAAGCTGGGTGTCGAAGTTGTCGGCGAGCAGGACGGAGGTCTCGCGGGACAGCCGGGTGATCAGGTAGGCGATGCCGGCGAGGAGGATCGGCAGATCGATGCGGAAGGTGCGCATCACCAGCAGCACCGTGCTGCCCACCGCGCCGCCGAGGAGTATCGAAAGCAGCAGATCCACGCTCAGGGAGCCGAGCACGGAGACATCGAAACCCGCGCCGGGGCTCAACAGCTTTTCGGCCACCGCCACCGCCACGGCGAAGATCAACACCACCAGGGTGTCGAGGGTGATGGTGGTGGCCATCACCGTTTCGGTAAATGGCCCCCTGGCATCGGCCTCGTTGATCACCGCCACGGTGGCTGCCGGCGAGCGGGCCAGGCTGATGGCGGACAGCACGATGGCCAGGGCGGCCAGTTCCACTCGCGGCATCTGACCGGGCAGCCAGGGGGCGATGAGAAACAGTCCGCCCGACACCACCACCGGAGTGAGCAGGAGCTGGCCACCGATCCACCCGGCGATCGAGCGCCACAGGCGACGGACCATCGGCAGGTGCAGTTCACCCCCCGCCACCAGGGCGATGAAGGTCAGGGCCAGGTCGTTGATCGGCTCGAGGGCGACGAGCTTGTCGGCAGAGATCAGGCCGGTCACGGCGGGCCCTGCCGCCAGGCCGGCGAGGATGTAGCCGGTGAGCTTGGGCAGGCGTAGTTTTTCGACCAGCAGCCCGGCGCACCAGGCGGCCAGCAGCAGAAAGCCGAGGGTCAGAGGCGTGGAGCCCGCGTCGCGCGGATCGGCCGGCAACGAGCGCAGGTAGGCCATCAGCGAGCCGATCAGCAGTAGCGTCACCAGCGCCCAGGCAGTGGGAGCTACGAGGGTTTGCTCGTCGCCGAGAATCTTTCCCGGGCTCTTCATGCGGGCTCTTCCCGACTCGCGTCGTCGCCACCACTGGCCTCGCCGGCGGCGGCCAGCACGCGCAGAGTGATCCAGGGTGCGAGCACTTCGGTCAAGATCAGCGAGAGCAAGATGGCCGTCACCACCACCGGAGTCAGAGGGCTCTGCCCCGCGTCCATGTAGTCCAGTGCCAGGGCTGCGGAAATGCCGCCCTGAGCGACGAGGCCGAAGCCGAAGCTGCTCGGTGGATTCCTCGGGGCATGGGTTGTGCGGGCGAGGATCCAGCCCGCCCCGCCCTTGCCCAGCAGGCGCAGGACGATCATCGCCAGCGAGAGCAGCACCAGGGCCAGCGGTCCGAAGGGGCCCGCCTGGTCGAGTCGCCAACTTGCCCCGGCCAACAGGAGCAGGAAGAGCGACAGAGGTTGCTCGGTGTTGGCCACCAGGCGTTTGAGACGGGCGCTGGGGCCCGGAACGTTGGCCACCAGAATTCCGGCGAAGAGGCTGACCAGCAGAGGAGAGAGCTGGAGGTAGCGCGCGGCGCCGGCGAAAAAGAGCGTGGCCCCCAGGCCGCCGACCACCAGCCGCCCCGTAC
>JALTMS010000276.1 GCA_027001345.1 Acidobacteriota bacterium
CAGCCTATGCGCGGGTGGTCGACCGATATGGGCGGTTGCCCTTGGAACGCTCCCTGCGGCGTGCGGCGGCTCGAGCCCGGCAGGGTTTCACGGCGACGCCCGTCTTCGCTTCGCGCCTCCGACCGACGGCTCCGCTACTGCGACGTTTTCCTGAAAGCAGGCGGGTCTTCTTGAAGCCGGACGGGCGTCCCTTTGCGGCGGGCGAGCGGGTGAGCTACCCCGATTTGGCACGCACCTATGAGGCGATTGCCGAACACGGGATCGCGTGGTTTTATCAAGGGCCTTTTGCTCAAAGGGTGGGACGCTGGATGGCAGAGCACGGAGGCGTGCTGACGGCCGAAGACTTTGCCGCTTATCGACCTGTCGACCGCCAGCCGATCCGCACTTCGTATCGCTCTTATGAGATCGTGGGTTTTCCGCCGCCAAGTTCGGGTGGGGTTCATGTGGCCCAGATCTTGAACATGCTCGAGGCGTACGACTTGCGGAAGCTCAATGATCGGGATCCAGCGCTGATGGCGCATGTGGTGCTCGAGGCGATGAAGCGAGCATTCGCCGACCGCGCTTACTGGCTGGGTGATCCCGATCAGGCAAAAGTGCCGCGTGGCCTGATTGACAAAGCGTATGCGCGCGCGTTGGGCCGTTCGATCCGGCTCGATCGGGCGACTCCGGTCGAGCGTCACGGGAATCCGCCTCGCGCCGATCGTGACTGGTTCGCTGCGCCCTCGGGTTCGCGTCACACGACGCACTTGACCGTCGTGGACGGCGAGGGGACGTGGGTGGCCATCACGCAGACGATCAACACGTCGTACGGCTCGAAGGTGGTGGTGCCGGGAACGGGTGTCGTTCTCAACAACGAAATGGATGACTTCGCGATCGCTCCGGGCGTGCCGAATGCTTTCGGTCTGGTCGGGGCGGAAGCGAATGCCGTGTCGGCGGGAAAACGGCCACTCTCGAGCATGAGTCCCACCTTGGTGCTTGAAGATGGGCGGCCTATCCTGACGGCAGGAGCGGCGGGTGGACCGAAGATCATTACGCAAGTTGTCCTGACGCTCATCCGTTTTCTCGATCTGAAGCTGCCGCTAGAGGAAGCCGTTGGGCGTCCCCGGTACCATCATCAGTGGAAGCCGGATCGGGTCGTCGTGGAAGCTCGAGCGGATGACGCCCTCGTGCGGCGCCTTGAGGCGTTGGGGCACCGGGTCGTTCGGTCTGCGAGCGGCGGCGTGACGCAAGCGATTGCCTGGCGGTCAGGGGCCGGTGGCAAGGGCGAGTTTGTGGGAGTGGCCGATCCTCGAGCCTCGGGAAAGGCCCAAGGATGGCCCCGGCCGGGTCCTTCCGATTCGAACCGGAGGCGAGATGCCAAAAGCGTGTCACCTCGGGGCGGTGATCGCAGCGAACCGGAGGGCGCGTCCTCGGCGCGATGAGTATCAATGATGTGGGATGCCGTACCCCGATACCTGGTGCCGTTTCGCCTGACGGAGCGGCCTCACTTCTTTACCGATGTGCTGGTGATCGGCGGGGGGCTGGCGGGCCTGCGAGCGGCCAATGCGGTCGACGGAACCCTACAGGTGCTGGTCGTGACGAAGGAATCGGCGGACCAGTCGAGCAGTCATTATGCCCAGGGAGGGATCGCCGGGGTGCTTGATCCGGAGGATCGTTTCGAGAACCATGCCGAGGACACGCTACGGGCAGGCGTGGGGTTGTGCCACCGTGACGTCGTGGAAATGGTGGTGCGGGAGGCGCCGCGTCGCATCGAGGAACTCGTGGCGTGGGGGACTCGGTTCGATCGCGAGGACGGCCACCTGGAACTGGGACGCGAAGGGGGGCACAGCCATCATCGCATCGTCCACGCGTTGGGAGATGCAACTGGACGCGAAGTGATGCGGGCTGTCATCGAGCGCACGCGGCAGCAGGAGAACGTTACCCTTTGGGAAAATACCTTCACGGTCGACTTGTTGACGTGTGAGGGAGCGTGTCGGGGAGCGATCGTCGATCATCCTCGGCACGGCATGATCCTGGTTTGGGCCCGGCAGACGATCTTGTGTACCGGAGGAGCCGGGCAGGTTTACCGTGAGTCGACGAATCCTCCGGTCGCGACCGGCGACGGGCACGCGATGGCCTTTCGAGCTGGGGCCGAGCTGCGAGATATGGAATTCGTGCAGTTCCACCCGACGGTGCTCTACATCGCGGGGAGCAGTCGGAGTCTGATCACCGAGGCGATGCGGGGCGAGGGAGGGAGGTTGCTCGACGTGCACGGCCGGCGGTTCATGCCGGACTACGACGAGCGAGCCGAGTTGGCGCCTCGCGACGTGGTGACTCGAGCCATCGTCTCGCAAATGGAAGCGACCCAGCATCCGTGCGTCTATCTCGACGTAAGCCACCTCGAGGCCTCGCTGGTGCGGCGTCGTTTCCCCGGCATTGCGGCGGCGTGCGCGAAATTCGGGATCGACATCACGCGGGAGCCGATTCCCGTTCGCCCTGGGGCTCACTACATGATCGGCGGAGTCACCGTGGACTTGCGGGGAGCGACGACGTTGCCCGGGTTGTGGGCGGCCGGCGAGGCGACGTCCAGTGGCTTGCACGGCGCGAACCGCCTGGCGTCCAATAGCCTGTTGGAGGGTCTCGTCTATGGGGCTCACGCTGGAGAGGCGGCTTCGCATGCCGCTCTGGAAACTCTTGGCGAAGGGGTGCGGCCGTGGGCGGTGGAGAGCCCTGTGCGAGCAGCTTCCCGTGAATCGCTCGACTGGGGCGACATTCGCAATTCGCTGACCAGCCTGATGTGGCGTGAAGTGGGGGTGCGCCGCGAGGCGGCGAGTCTCGAGGATGCAGCTCAGACGATCGACCGATGGCAGCGGTATGTGCTGAATCAGGCGGTTGCCGACCGGCGCGGTTGGGAATTGCAGAATATGCTGACGGTTGCGAGGCTCATTACGGAGGCGGCCTTACGGCGGACCGAGTCTCGGGGGGTCCACTATCGAGTCGACTTTCCCGAGACCGATGACCGTCAGTGGCGGTGCCATCTGGCCTTTTGCCGTTGGAGTTCCCCCGGCGTTGGGCGGCGCGAACTGGGGTCGGAAAGGACGCGTACCGACTAGAACAGGCGGGGCACTCGCTGGTAGGACGCCTGTTGTCGAAAGGAAGGGCGTTCTACTATCATTCTCTGCGGACCTCAGGGGTGGTGGGACAGTCCGCGGATCTTCGGCGGACGCTCCCTTCCGGCAACTTTCGGCGGACGAGGATTCCGATGAACGAAGCAGCTCAAACAGCACCTTCGACCAAGGCCGCACCGGCCATGATCGAGGCGATTGGACTTTCCAAGTTCTACGGCGTTTTCACGGCGATTCGAGATGTCACTTTCACGGTGCAGCAGGGGGAACTCGTGGCGTTCCTCGGCCCCAACGGCGCGGGCAAGAGTACGACCATGAAGATTCTGACCGGCTACCTTTCCCCGTCGGAGGGTGTGGCGAGGATCGCCGGTCACGATATGAACTCGGATCGCATCGCCGGGTCGGCGCGCCTGGGTTATCTTCCCGAAAACGGGCCGCTCTATCCCGACATGACTCCCAGTTCTCTGCTGAACTTCTTTGCGGATGCTCGAGGGATGGACAAGGCCTATCGGGCGGAGCGTATCGAGGCGGTCGTCGACATTTGCCAGCTCGGATCGGTCTTCCACAAGCCGATCGGCAAGCTCTCCAAGGGATACCGACAGCGCGTCGGGATGGCCCAGGCGCTGTTGCATGAGCCGGACGTTTTGATCATGGACGAACCGACGGCCGGGTTGGATCCGAATCAGATTCGCGAGGTGCGATCGACCATGCGGCGCATTGCCAAAGAGAAGACGATTCTGTTGTCGACGCACATCTTGCAGGAAGTGGAGGCGATGGCGAGCCGAGTGATCATGGTGCATGAAGGGCGGCTCGTTTATGACGGGCCGGTCGAGGAGTTGGCGAAAGATGGAGGGCTCGAGGCGGCGTTCGCCCGGCTCACGAAGGCGCCGGCCCCGGCGGCTTGAGCCTTCGCGTGGGCCGAGACTCGGCCCGGGAGGTTCGTCCTGCGACGAGAGGGAAAAGAACGAGATCGCGAGAGGGAAGAGCGAGTAGACAGCCATGACTGAAATGTTGATGCAGGTTCTCTGGTTGCTGGCGATCGACGTCGTCTTCTTGATCGTGCTGGCGCTCGTCTTGGTGCCGTTGGGCGTGTACAAGCGCGCGGCCTTTGCCGTATTGCGACGGAACTTTGTCAGCTATTTCAGCAATCCGACGGGATATGTTTTCCTTTGTTTGTTCGTGCTATTGACGTCGTTTTCCGCCTTTTGGCCTCACGAGTTCTTCACGAACAACCTTGCCAACCTGGACGAACTCAATCGGTTCCTTCCCTTCATCATGCTGGTCTTCATTCCCGCCATCACGATGGGGGCGTGGGCCGAAGAGAAGCGACAGGGGACGGACGAGCTGTTGTTGACAATCCCGGCGGATGACTTCGACATCGTGATCGGCAAGTACTTGGCTGCCGTCGGGGTTTTCACAGTTTCGCTTTTGTTCTCGCAGTTATCCAACTTCGTCGTCCTGGTGTCGCTCAGCGCTGGGGAAGTCGATACCGGACTCTTTTTCTCCAACTACTTCGGTTACTGGATGATTGGCCTGGCGATGATCGCCATCGGGATGATCGGATCGTTCCTCAGCAGCAATTTGACGGTGAGTTTCATTCTCGGGGCGATTTTCAACGCGCCGTTGACGTTCGCGGTTTTCGCCGATGCCATTTTGCCGCCACCCTATTCGGACTGGGTTTCCCGCTGGAGCATCGCCGCGCAGTTCGAGCCGTTTGGGCGGGGCGTTTTGAGCCTGGCATCGGTTGTTTATTTCCTAATGGTGGCGGCCATCGGGCTCTATATTTGCATCGTGCTGGTGGGCCGTCGCCACTGGTTGGGCGGGCGCGACGGCGACTCGCTGATTTACCACTATGTCATCCGCGTGATGGCCTTGATCGTGATCGTGATTTCGATCACGGCGATCTTCCATTCGCGAATAGCGCTGCGAGCCGACTTGACGAGGAATCGCACGGCGTCGCTTTCTCCCGCAACGCTGAAGATCCTCAAGTCGCTCGATCCGGAACATCCGATCTTCGTGCACGCGTTCATCAGCCGAAAGGTTCCGAAAGAGTACGCCGAAGTGAAACGGAACTTGCTGACGTTGCTGCGCGAGTTCGAGGCGCAGGGGAAGATCCACGTCAAGATCTACAACAATATCGAGACGTTCAGCGATGAGGCTCGGCGGGCCGAGGAGCATTTCGGGATCGAGCCGCAGCAGTTGCGGTTTCGTGAGCGCGGCCAGATTTCCGAGGAGGAAGTGATCCTGGGGGCGGCGTTCACCAGCGGACTCAACCGCGTCGTCGTTCCGTTCTTCGACTACGGGATTCCCGTCGAATACGAATTGATCCGGTCGATCGCCACGGTGGCGAAGAA
>JALTMS010000277.1 GCA_027001345.1 Acidobacteriota bacterium
TCGCTCGCTCCAGATCGGGCGCGAGGACCATTCCGACCTGTTGGCTCAGATCAGCCAGCAGGCGACCGGCCCGGGAGAGCACCTCCTCGACCCTCTGGGACGACTCGATGACCTCCTCGATCTTGCGTGCGTCCGTCGCCGTGACACGACATCGACGCAGAGCGAGCACCTCGTCGACCACCCGGCGATAGCCGAGATCGGTGGGCACACGGCCGGCAGAGGTGTGGGGCTGGGAGAGCAAACCCGCTTCGGACAGCCCGGCCATCAGGTTGCGGATGCTGGCGGAGGAGAGCTTTTCGGGATGCAGGCGCGCGACCTGCGAGGAGCTGACCGGCTGCCCCGTCCGCACGTGTTCGCACACGATGATTCGCAGGGTCTCCTGGGCCCGCGGACACTCCCCCGGACTCGGGGCGGCAGCAGCCATCCGCTTTCTCCTCTCGCGGCGTCACACTCGCGAAAATCGGGGTCTTTCTCCCTGAAAACCAGGAAGATGCGGCCCCACGGAATTTATAGGGACCCGTCGCTCCCCCTTCAAGGCAGTCGGTAGCTACCGGTTGAGAGGCGACGGCTCCGCGGACCCCGAAGACGCAGTCAACACATTGAAAACAGGCCAGTTAATCGGAACTCGGCCGCATCACCCATGCGCATCCCGAAGCAGCCAGGCCTTCATGAACGCGGTCAGATCTCCATCGAGGACCCGATCGACGTCACCGACCTCCATCTTGGTCCGCATGTCCTTGACCATCCGGTAGGGCGCGAGCACGTAGGAGCGGATCTGGGAGCCGAAGCCGATTTCCATCTTCGCTCCGGCCTCCTCCCGCTGCTTTTCTTCCCGCTCTCGAACCTGTTTCTCGTAGAGCCGGGCACGCAGCACCTTCATCGCCTTGTCCTTGTTGCGGTGCTGGCTCCGCTCATCCTGGCAAGCCACGACCAACCCCGTGGGCAAGTGGGTGATCCGTACCGCGGAATCGGTGACATTGACGTGCTGCCCCCCGGCTCCGGACGAACGATACGTATCGATGCGCAGGTCCTTGTCCTCGATGACGATCTCGATGTCGTCATCGACTTCCGGCGCCACGTCCACCGAAGCAAAGGCGGTGTGCCGCCGCCGCTGAGCATCGAAAGGCGAGATGCGCACCAGCCGGTGGACGCCACGCTCGGCCTTCAGCCAGCCGTAGGCCGCCTCCCCCGAAACCAGCAGGGTCGCAGCTTTGATGCCGGCCTCGTCGCCCTCGAGGCGCTCGATCAGCTCCACCTTGTAGCCGTTGCGCTCGCCCCAGCGCAGGTACATCCGCAGCAGCATCTCGGCCCAGTCCTGGGCATCGACACCACCGGCGCCGGGATGGATCGTCACGAAGGCGTTGCGATGGTCGTCGCGACCGGAGAGCATCGTCGATACCTCGATGTCGGTCAGCACGTCATCGAGGGCGTCGAGGGAGTGCTCGAGTTCCTCGTCGACGTGCTCGCCCTCGCGCCCGAGTTCGAGCAGCGTCTCGGCATCGTCGATCAGAGTGCGAAACTTCTCACCCCGCGTGATGCGCGTGCTGAGCACCGAGCGACGCCGATTGAGTTCGGCAGCCTTGGCCGGATCGGCGTAGACCTCCCCCGACGAGAGGGCGGCATCGACCTGGCTGACTTCCGCTTCGAGACGGGAGGTGTCAAAGAAACCCCCTGAGGGGTTCGATTCGCTTCTGCATCGACTGCCAACGATCGACAAGTTCGTCACGCATCGCCGTCTCCGGCCCGAACGGCAGGTTCCCGCCGGGTCTCTCGCGGCGGCACCACCGCCAGCAAAACCAAAAGAAGCGAGAGTGTAGCACAGACCCAGACCACCATTCGGCCGACCCTCGAGCCGGGAGCCGGCGCTGCACCCAGGCTCAACTCACGGACCAGCACACCCCGCTCGCCGACATCCAGCCGCCCGAGCAACTCGCCTCCGCGCGAGAAGATCGCCGAGATCCCCGAGTTGGCGGCTCGCAGCAGGGGCAGACCAGCCTCCGCCGCCCGCAGCCGCGCATGTCGGAGGTGCTGGCCGGGGCCGCGGGTCCAGCCGAACCAGCGATCGTTGGTGATGTTGACCAGCAACTGCGCACCGCCTCGAGCGAGCTGCCGGGTCAAGGAGGGGAAGACGGCCTCGTAGCAGACCAGCACGCCGATCCGACCGACCCTGGCGGGGTGCAGGACGATCCGCCTGCCGGGGGAGAAGTCGCCGGCCTCCGCAGCCAGCGCGGGCAGCGTACCGAACAGGGCACGCAGGGGCAGGTATTCACCGAAGGGAACCAGAATCCGCTTGGCCGAAATCGTCATCACGCCCTCGTCGCTCCGGACGAGAACCGCGCCGTTGAGCCGCTCTCCCCCATCGCCCTCGACCACCGAGCCGACGATCAGGTCCACCCCCTCGGCGGCAGCGAGTCCTTCGAGCCGCAGCCGATAGCCCTCGTGCAGGTCCACCCGGTAGCGCACCGCCGACTCCGGCCAGACCACCAGCCGGGCACCTCGAACGGCCGCCCGATGGGTCAGTTCCTCGTAGAGTTCCAGGCGCTCGAGGTCCGAACTCTGAGGGGAGGCGGAACCCTGCACCACCGCCACCCGTACCTGCCGGCCGCCATCTTCGGCAACAGCCCCGGGCAGCAACCAGGCGGTTCCACCAACGATCGCCAGCAGCGGCAGCGCGATCCTCACCCGCCCGAGCAGCACCAGCGCCGCCGCTGCCACGCCGAGGGCCACGACCAGGGACAGGCCCTCGGTGCCCGACCAGGAAGCCACCCGGGCGGACCAGGGCAGAGGCGCGACCAGCGCCGCCAGCGAGCCCCAGGGGAAAGGCAGCGGGAAATGGGTGCGAAACAACTCCAGACCGACCCAGCCGCAAGCCAGAGCCAGCGCTCCGCCCTCGAGACCGAGTCGCTCCCGCCAGCGCGCCACGCACCAGCCCAGGGCGGCGCCACTGAAGGCCAGGACTGCCGCTGAAGCAGCCACCGCCCCGGCGGCGAGCCAGGGAGAGAGCTGCGAAAAATCGACGATCGCGGCAGCGAACCACCGCAGAACCAGCGCGTAATCGACCCAGACCGCGACCAGCGCTTCGAAGGCAGCACGCCGGGGTGTGGCGCTCAGCAGCAGGGCGAAAAGCAGCACGTAACCGGCAAGCGACACCAGCACGCTACCGGAGGTGACGAACGACCATGCCATCGCGCCGCCAGCCAGAGGTGCGAGGGCCGCGCGCAGCGGCCGGGCCGCGGCCTTGGTCACTCAGTACTCCGGGCCACGCTCACCTCGCGGCCGAGCACCTGCCCGATCTCGCCCGCGGCCCGTCGAGCCTCGCGCTGGGTGCCGAACGGCCCCCCCAGCACCCGGTAGGCCCCGTCGGCATCCCGCACCACCAACGCCGGCACCCCTGCCTTCCGGCAGGCCTGCTCGAGCCGCTCGGCGCCCTTCCGGCCCGCCGACCGGCCGACCTGCACTTCCCATTGCCCCCGTCGCGAGGGTTCGGCGGTGAGCTGTCGTCCCGGCTCACGCACCACTCCGCTCTGACCGGCTGCATCGAAGAGAGTCTCCCCGGCAAGTTGCTGCTCGCTCGCCGGTCCCGTTGCGACCGACGCGTCGGCCGCCGCGCCGACGTCCGTCGCCGCGGGTGCGCTCCAGCGTCCAAGATAGAAGGCGGCAGCAACGGCCGACAGCAACAGAGCGCCGACCACGAGCAGGCGCAGCGTGTCGAGTTCCACTTCGATCACCGATTCGCGTTTGTTCATCACCCGACCCCGTCGTCCTCGACTCCGACCCGACGCTCGGCTACCGCAACGGCATCCTTGCCATGGGCCTTGATCTCGCGCATGACCTGATCGGCCGCCTCCACCACCTCCCTCGCCCCGCTGCCGTGGTCCGGCCAGGCAGCGACTCCCAACGAGGCGGTCAACTGCACCAGCGCCCCGGGAGCCACCTCGAAGGGTGTGGTCGACAGCTCGCGGCGGATCCTCTCGGCCACCTCCGCCGCACCCTCGAGCACCGTCCCCGGCAACAGGACCACAAACTCGTCGCCGCCATAGCGGAAGAGGCGATCGATGCTGCGAATCGAACGCGAGATGCGCACCGAGGCTTCGTACAGCACTCGGGACCCGGCAGCATGTCCGTGGCGGGTATTGATTTCCTTGAGGTTGTCCATGTCGAGGAAGATCAGCGCGAAGCGGCTGCCGAAGCGCCGGCAGCGCTCGGTCTCGTCCTCCAGAGTCTGGTCGAGAAAGCGGCGGTTGAAGCAGTCGGCGGTATCGTCGCGGATCACCAGCTCTCGGAGCGAAGCCACAGTCCTGAGGTTGTCCAGCGCCGGGATCAGTTCATCCGCCAGTGCCGCGGCCCGCCTCAGAGCCGAGGTGTCGAAACCCTCACCCCGGGCGGTCAGAGACAGCAGCAGCCCCGCACGCCCGGCTCCGGAATGCAAGGGGGTGAGCAATGCCGCGCCGAGATCGGGCACCTCTCCGTCGGTCTTCGTGCCGGCCTCGAGCAGCGCCGAAGCGCCGTCGAGAATCGCCGGACCCGCCGGCGCCAGCACGCGAATCAGCCCTTCGTCGAGCAGGTCCAACCGCCGCGCCAGAGCCTGCAGCCCCCGGGGTCCCGATCCGGCGACGCGCCTGAGATCGTTGCCGTCTTCGCTGACCAGATAGGCCAGTGTCCAGCGCCCGCCGAGCAGGGCTCCGGCACCCTCGGAAAGAACCGCCAGGCAACTCTCTTCGACCAGTTGCCGGGTAACCGCCAGCGCCAGGCGGACGATGGCCACTTCGTCGCTCACGCGTCTTTCTGCCCGCCGAGATAACGCATGATGCGATCAAGGAGCTGGATCGGAATGGGGAAGACGATCGTGGAATTCTTCTCGGCGGCAATTTCCGTCAAGGTCTGCAAGTAGCGCAACTGAATCGTGATCGGATTCTGCGCCAATGTCTCGGCAGCCTCGAACAGGCCCTGGGAGGCCATCTGCTCACCTGTGGCATGGATGATCTTGGCCCGCTTCTCTCGCTCGGCCTCCGCCTGCCTGGCCATCGCCCGGCGCATCTCTTCGGGCAGATCGACGTGCTTGAGTTCCACGGCCGAAATCTTGATCCCCCAGGGATCCGTCTGCCGGTCGAGAATGGACTGCATCTTGTGGCCAAGCGAGTCTCGCTCCGAGAGCAGAGAGTCGAGTTCCACTCCACCGAGCACCGATCGAAGGGTGGTCTGTGCCAGCTGACTCGTCGCGTAGTGGAAGTTCTCCACCTCAACGATCGCCTTGCGTGGCTCGAAGACCCGAAAGTAGACCACCGCGTTGACCTTCACCGAAACGTTGTCTTTGGTGATCACGTCCTGCGGCGGCACGTCGTGCACCACCGTCCGGAGCGAGACACGCTCGAGCTTGTCGACGAAGGGAATGATGATCGTCAATCCCGGCCCGAAGTCCTTGGGAACCA
>JALTMS010000278.1 GCA_027001345.1 Acidobacteriota bacterium
GCGAGATGATCGTCTGGGGCGGGCACACCGCCGTGTGGTAGTAGCGAGCCGAGGGAGCCGCACCGGAAGCCATCGAGCGCCAGCTATCGGTCGCTGGATCGTAGCGCCGGCCATCCTTGAGCGGATCGGCGGTGTGCCCGCCCCAGACGATCATCTCGCTGCCCGTCCACACCGCCGTGTGGTCGAGTCGGAAGACTGGGGCGCCACTGACATCCGTCGGCTGCCACGAATCGGTCTGGGGATCGTAGCGCGCACCGGTATTGGTCCCGATCCCGGTATCTTGCCCGCCCCAGACGATCATCTCACTACCGGTCCACACCGCCGTGTGCCCCCAGCGAGGCGTGGGCGCTCCCAGATCGGTGACCGGCGTCCAGAGATCGGCACCCGGGTCGTAACGCGCACCATCTCCGATGTGGTCATTGTCGTTCAGGCGCCCACCCCAGACGATCATCTCGCTGCCCGTCCACACTGCCGTATGGTCTTTCCGCGGGCTCGGTTGCCCGACACCGTTGAGCGCTCGCCAGGAGTCGGTGGCCGGCTCGTAGGCCTTGCCGTCACCGAGTTCGACATCGTCGATCCCACCCCAGACGATCGCTTCCGCGCCGGTCCAGACCACGGTGTGTCGGTAGCGCCGACCGGGCAGATCGCCACGGGAGATCGGCAGCCACTGATCGCTGCCCGGGTCGTAGCGTCCGCCGGTATCCTCGTAGCGAGTGCCGCTCTTGCCGCCCCAGACCAGCATCTCACTCCCCGACCACACTGCGGAGTGCCGGCGTCGCGCCGAGGGGGCATCGACGACGCTGATCGGCGCCCAGGTATCCCCCACGGGATCATAGGAAGCCCCGTCATTGGTGCCACCGCCGTTGGAATCGATCTCGCCGCCCCAGATCAGCATCCGCGTGCCGGTCCACACCGCGGCATGGTAGCGCCGTGCGGTAGGAGCCCCGGCATCGACGCCGGCGGTGGGCTGCCAGGCATCGGCAAGGGGATCGTAGCGACCCCCGCTGTTGAGATAGCTCGCCCCCGAATGTCCACCCCAGACCACCATCTGATCGCCGGTCCACACCGCGCTGTGCCCGTTGCGTCCCGTCGGAGCGCCGATCCCGGAAAGAGTACGCCAGGCGCCCGTGCTCGGATCGAAGGCGGCTCCCGTATTGAGGTAGGAGCCCAGGTGGTATCCCCCCCAGACGATCATCTCGCTGCCGGTCCACACCGCCGTGTGGTCCTTTCGCGCCGTGGGAGCCCCTCCCAGCGGCAGCGCGGACCAGGTGTCGCCCAACGGATCGTAGCGTCCGCCGCTGCGAACGTCTTCGAAAGTGTCGTCCTCGCCTCCCCAGACGATCATCTCGCTGCCCGTCCACACCGCGGAGTGGCGGAAGCGGGGCGAAGGCGCACCGACGGATGAAAGCGGGGTCCACGCATCGGCGGCGGGATCATAGGCGGCGCCATCGCCCAGTGGCTCACCGGCAGAACCACCCCAGATCAGCATTCTGCTGCCTGTCCACACCGCCACGTGCCAGGAGCGGGCGCTCGGCGCGCCAGAGGTGGCCAGCGCGCTCCATCCATCGACCACCGGGTCGTAACGCCCTCCGTCGCCGAAAGGACTGCCGGCACTGCCCCCCCAGACGATCATCTCACTGCCGGTCCACACCGCCGTCGCCCCTTCCCGAGGATCGGGCAGGTCATCGAGGCTGTTGGGCTCCCAGCTCTCGGTACAGGGGGCATCGTTGCCCCCGGCCGCCGGCGCAGAGGGGCCACCGATGTTCCCCGCTCCGGCCAGCAAGTCCGCCGCTGCCGGAGCAAACTGCCCCTCCACCCTGGCCCACCAGTGGGCGAAGCTTTCCCGGGCAACGGCGTAGTGGGCCACGCGCACCTGGCCGCACCCCCCCTGATCGAGGGGCACTTCGACGACGAACGCTCCGGGATGGACCAGCAGTCGGGGACCACCCTCCCAGCGACGCTGGAGGCTGCGCCACTCGGCCGGGCTGTCAATGGCCAGAGCCAGCGGCGGCGTTGCAGGGTCCGGTGTGCAGGACGGAGGATAGTAGGCGCGCAGCGAGCGCCGCGGATGGTCGGCTCGAGGATCGAGAGTTCCGGCCCGCAGCGCCGCCACCACGGCCTCGGCCTCGGCCCGCCTCGGCCCGCCGTTTCGTGAAACCTGGTCCCAGTAGCCCCGCAGGCGACGCTCGACCAGCAGCGGCCTGGCGAGGGTCTCGGCGATGGCCACCGGATCGCCGCCGAGGGCGGCCTCGAGGGCCTCGAGACGCCGACGATCGCGAGTGTGGGCCTCGATGCGGCGCATCTCCGCCGCCAGATCCGCCGCCGTCAGCCCGCGGCCTCCCAGTTCGCTCAGGGCGGTTTCCATCCGCCGCCAGCGCTCGAGGCGCCGGCCGAGATCGGCCGCCGTCGGCGGGGACGCGCCACGCCAGTCGGCCCGCAGGGCCTCGACCCGGCCGAGCCACACGGCCCGCTGCACCGCGGGATCCGGAGCCTGGGCCCCAGCCATCGCCAGGCAAAGCAGGGCCAGCCCGCCAGCGAAAAAACGCCGCAAGCTGAACCTCTCCCCAATACCGCCCGTAAAGATGCGGCTCATAGGTGACGATCCACTCCTGGCCCAGGGTGACCCAAGGCATTCCCGATTCGCAGCGCGGGTAATATACGGTCCGAAACGCCGAGAGGAAGAAAGTTTCGATCCCCCCCCCGACGGCCGGGAAGCTTCCTCCCATACTTGTTCGCAACGATTCGCGGACTGCACCGGCGCAGACTCCTCCCCGGCACGTCTTCGACTTGCGGGAAGGCCGCCGGATCGCGAGACTGTCAACCCTCATCCCGCGGAAAGGAAAGACCGATGACGAATCTCAACTCTCTCAGGCGCCTGGCGGTACCCGCCGCCCTGGGTTTGGTGCTCGCAATGGAGGTCTGGACGATGACACCCACCCTTGCCGAAACAGAAGCCGATCGATGGAACCTGGCCGATCTCTACCCGGACCAGGAAGCCTGGCAGCAGGCGCGAGAGTCCCTCGATGGCAAGGTCGATGCCCTCGAACCCCTCCAGGGCACCCTCGGGCAGGACGCCTCCCACCTCAAGCAGGCCCTCGACATCCTCTTCGAGATCAACAAGGCCGGGGGCCGACTGTGGTCCTACGCGAGCATGCTCAGCGATCAGGACACTCGCCAAAGCGGGCCCCAGGGGATGAAGCAGCAGCTCCAGTCCCAGTTCGCGACGATTTCGGCCAAGACCGCCTGGATCGACCCGGAGATCCTCGAGATCCCACGGGAGAAGATCGAGGCTTTCCTGGCCGCCGAACCCGGGCTGGCGATCTATCGTCGCTACCTCGAACGGCTGGAAAAGCGTCGAGCCCACACCCTCGACAAGAAATCCGAGCAACTGCTGGGCATGGCCTCGATGCTCACCGGAGACGGCAACACCATCGGCAGCATCCTGCGCAACGCCGAAATCCCCTGGAAAACGATCACCCTCGCCGATGGCAGTGAGCTGAAAGTCGATGTCGCCGGCTACAGCCGGGGGCGCGCTTCGACCAACCGCCTCGACCGAATCAAGACCTTCGACGCCTTCTTCTCCGAACTCAAGGCCTTCGAACAGACGCTGGCCACCACCCTGGCCGCGACGGTCAAGGCCCACGTCTTCAACGCCCGGGTGAGACACTACGAGACGACCCTCGATGCGGCCCTGCTCAGCGACGAAATCGACCCGGCCGTCTACGGGATGCTGGTCGAAGAGATCAACAACTCCCTGCCGGCGCTCCACCGCTACCTGCGCCTGCGCGCCCGCATGCTCGGCGTGTCGGATCTCGGCTACCACGACCTCTACCCTTCCCTGGTGGGAGAGCTGGACAAGGACTATTCCTGGGCCACTACCCAAGAAGCTGTCTTCAAGGCGTTCGAGCCCCTCGGGAAGGACTATCTCGCGGGCCTGCAGAAGGCGATCGACGGCCGCTGGATCGATGTCTATCCCCGTACCGGCAAGCGCTCCGGCGCCTACGTCAACGGCTCGGCTTACGACGTGCACCCCTACATGCTGCTCAACCACCAGGATGACTACGAGAGCGCATCGACCTTCGCCCACGAATCGGGTCACCTGATGCACTCGATGTTCTCCAATGCGACCCAGCCCTTCCCCGACGCCGACTACGAGACCTTCGTCGCCGAGGTCGCCTCGACCACCAACGAGTGGCTCTTCTTCCGCTACAACCTGGCCCATGCCAGGGACGACCACGAGCGACTGGCGATCCTCGGCAAGTTCCTCGAATCGATCCGCACCACCGTCTTCCGCCAGACGATGTTCGCTGAATTCGAGCTGGAAATGCACCGGATGGGCGAGCAGGGTAAGCCGATCACCGCCGCCAGCCTCGACGAGCTCTACCTCCGCCTCCTGCGCAAGTACTATGGCGATGCGGAGGGGGTCTGCCACATCGACCCGATCTACGCCGTCGAGTGGGCCTTCATCCCCCACTTTCACTACGACTACTACGTCTACACCTACGCCACCAGCTTCATCGCCGGTACGGCCTTCGTCGATCAGATCCTCAGCGGCGAGGAGGGCGCCCGGCGCTATATCGACAAGCTGCTACGGGCCGGCTCTTCCAAA
Source organism: Acidobacteriota bacterium (assembly GCA_027001345.1). Classification (GTDB taxonomy): domain Bacteria; phylum Acidobacteriota; class Polarisedimenticolia; order J045; family J045; genus JALTMS01. The sequence continues at coordinate 4,610 of JALTMS010000278.1, forward strand.
CCGCCGGTGGAGATCCTCAAGGACGCCGGGGTCGACATGACCACGCCGGCGCCGATCCGCACCACGATTCGCCGCATGAACGAGGTGATGGATCAGATGGAGGAGATCCTCGATCGCATCTCTTCGTCGAAGTAGCGCTGCAATCGATCGATCCGGAAAGGCGCGGCCGGTTCCGGCCGCGCTCTTTTCTTGTGAGCCGAATCCTCGACCCGCCGCGGATCAGGCGGCCTTGGTCCGAAAGTCCTTGCCCAGCCAGCCCCGTGCGAGGACCAGCAGGATCGACGAGGTCACCGCGATCAGCCCGAAGATCAGCCACATCATCTCGGGATTCTTGATCCCCTCCGCCGGGCAGTAGCGCTGCATCATGTAGCCCGAGTACAGCGGCACGATCATCTTGGTCATGAACCAGGGAAACTGGGCGACTCCCATGTAAACCCCGGTCTTGCCCTCGGGTGCGATCTCCGCGGCGTACTGCAGGAAGCGGGGCTGCCACATCGCCTCACCGATGGTCATGATCAGCAAGTAGGCGAAGAGCGTCAGCGGTGTCGAACCGAGGGCCAGCAGGAAGGCCGGCGCCGCCATGACGAAGGTCCCGATGATCATCATGTTGTAGACCTTCGCCCGCTCGGTCAGGGCAGTGACGATCGGCACGAAGATGAAGATCAGCAGAGGGTTGAAGTTGGCGGCAATCTCGAAGTACTCGCCGATCCATCCATCGTAGGCTCGGTGAATGTATTGCGGGAGCACGAGCCAGTTGTAAGTGAAGAGGGTCTGCACCGGAATCAGGGCGAAGATGAAGAACG
>JALTMS010000279.1 GCA_027001345.1 Acidobacteriota bacterium
CTCGAGAACGTCAAGCTCCGCCTCGGTACCGACAGCGACAAGGTCGAGTGCCTGACGGACGACCTGATCGAGATCAACCGCCTCGAAGCCCGCGGCACCGCCGGCTCCGATGTCTTCAGCGGAGACATCGGCGACTCCTTCACCTTCAAGGCTGCCGCCGTCACCCGTCCTTCCGGTGACACCGGCAATGATTTCGCTTCTACCTTCACCGTCACCTTGCAGGCTCTCGGCCGCGCCACGCCGGGCTCCAACGGTAACGGTAGCCGTCGCTTCCCCGGAGACACGGACCGTTTCGACATTCCGATCTTCGGTACCGCGGTGGTCCAGCAGTTCAAGGTCGTGCATAACCTCGACGTTTCCGAGGCCGGCACCGCCAGCACCTTCAGCGACGACTTCGAGAGCTACGCCAACGATGACGCGCTGTTCTTGAACTGGACTCGCCACAACACGGGTGACGATCCGTCCGAACTCGACGGCACCCGCTGTCAGTACAACGATCCTGCCAACCCGTTCGGGAACAACACCGACCCCGCCGACTTCTGCGAGCTGGGTGAGGGTTACTCGAACTCGGCCAACGAATGGCACCTGGAGTCCGTCACGGGCTGCACCAGCCAGGGCGTGGCCGGTTGCCCCGTGACGGATGACGTCTCCCCCGGTGGGATCAAGTCGATCAACCCGGGAGCGCCGAGCAACGGCAACAACTCTCTCGGCCTGTCTTTCGTCAACTACTCGCCGCAGCCGTTCGACGACAACCACTCCACCTACATGAACCGTATGCGGTGGATCGAAACGGCCAACAGCATCCAGTTGGGACTCGGCAACCCCGAACTCTCCTACTGGACGCAGATGTCGATTCTCGATGGCCGGCTGTTCCAGGGACTCAACCATCCGGACGGCTTCGACGCAGCGCTGACCTATATCTGCGTCGATGACAACGGCAACAACGAGTGCGACACCCTCGAGACCGGCGACCAGAGCGGTTCCGAGCGCTGGGAGCCCCTGCGCGCTTACCTCAACGCCGAGCAGAGCTGGCGCTTCCCCAACTTCATCAACTGCATGTACGAACCTTCCGATGATGGGACCAACGAGGACGACTTCTTCGACAACTCCGTCGACCTCGGCCCCTCCAGCACCTGCTTCCCCAACCTCAGCGACACCTGCGTGGGACGGACGCGGCGCGACAACGAATTCGCCGCATCCCTTGGAGTCAACCTGGTGTTCCTCACCGACAACTGCTTCCCCGAGACCGGCCAGATCGACTCTGAAGTCGCCGGAATCTACGAAGCGGGCGCCGGAGCCGGTATCTGGGCCCACAAGAAGTACGACCTCACCCCGTGGCAGGGTCGTCAGGTGTTGATCCGCTTCCACGCCTCCCCCGGAGGCCTGCCGGGCTTCGATTTCTGCGGCGACACCTTCGTCTGCGGAAACCGGGACGATGGCTGGTTTATCGACATGTTCGAGATCACCGGCACTCGTAGTGCTCCCTCCACGGTGTCCGTCGACAACGCGACCCATGGAACGGGTGCGACTTGCCCGACCACCAACTGCACCTCGGCAACCGCGCGTGCGGCAGTCCTGCCCTACCCGCGGAACGACAAGAACAGCCAGCCCAAGAAGGCCCTGGCCTGCACCGACGCCACCGTCGACTACTGCGATTTCGATCGTGACGGCACTGTCGATGCGAACACCACCACGGCCAACTCCGGCGCTGGCGGCCACGCCGTCTTCCTCGACGCCAGTGGCTCCTCCACCGACACCTGCTTCGGCGGCGCTATCGAGTACCGTTTCGAGACCGGCGGCACCCTCGTCCGCGACTGGCTGACCGATCCTACGGTTCTCGTCAACCCGGTTTACACCACGACCTACGACATCCTCGTCCGCTGCAGCTCGACCCCGAGTTGCCAGGACAGCGTCTCGGTCACTGTGGACACCGGCTCTGCGCCTCCGGTCTCTGACTGCTACGCGACCGGCTTGGTCTTCGCTTCCAACAAGAACGACTTCAACTGGACCGCTGATGGCAACGCAGCCTGTCCCGCCCTCTTCGATTCCGAGCGCGGCGACCTGAATGCACTCCACAGCAGTGGAAGCTGGAGCAGCCAGACCTGCCTCGAGGACAACGGCGCCGATACCACCACCACGGATGCAACGATTCCGGGGGCTGGTGCCGGCTTCTGGTACCTCGCCAGGCACGATGGGAACACGTGGAACAACCCCGCTGGAACCGCTCAGCAGGGCGACCGCGATCCCAGCATCACCGCCTGCCCGTAGTCAGCAGGCAACGCTAGTCCGCTAGCAAGCGGGGCCGGCCCAGCGCCGGCCCCGCTTTTTCTTAGGCTCTCCTCACATATTTATGGATGCGTCCGCCAGGCACATGGTGACTGCCAGCGCGCTGGAGGTTGATCGGTGCGAACTGGAGGGTGTCGGGATCAGCGCGCGACGAGAGATCAAGGGGGCTCGGGGGAGTCAGCGCCAGCTCGCGAAATCCAGCTTCATCGCCGGCGTGCCCCCCAACTTGCCAGCTGGCCGCGTGGACAGGCCCTTGGCCTGTACCGATCCACACCGTAACGGGCGGCGCTCCCGGCAGCCTGTCGAGCCTCTCAAGGTCTGCCGGGCGCGACGAAGCCCGCCCCCGGAAAGCCGGCAGGCAGGCCCGGGGAAACGGCAGAATTCCAGGGCTGGGACGAGGTCAGGCGGGAACGATATCCATCCCGGGGAAGAGATAGCCGATCTCGAACGCAGCGGTTTCCGGAGCATCCGAGCCGTGGAAGCCGTTGCACTGGATGTTCGTTCCGAAGCGCTTGCGCAGAGTCCCGTCAACTGCTTCCGCCGGATTCGTCGCACCGAGCAGCTCCCGCCAACGGCCGATCGCATCCTCACCTTCGAGAACCATCAGCACCGCCGGACCGCTGCTCATGAACTCGGTCAGCTCACCGAAAAACGGCCGCTGCCGGTGCACGGCGTAGAAACCCTCGGCCTGGCTCTTGCTCAGTTGCGTTCGCCGCAGAGCCACCGGCCGCAGGCCGGCCTCTTCGATGGCGGTGAACACGGGACCGAGCACGTTCTTCTTGACCACATCCGGCTTGATCATCGCCAGAGTTCTTTCACGAGCCATGGGTGTTCTTCTCCTGGGCGCCACCCGTACCGGGTGGCGCCTTCGATCGACTGCGTTCTCTCGTCGGGGCTCCGGTCTTCAACGCCCCAGGGCGTGCAGCACCATCTGCCCGATCTCGGCCGGCGAATCAGCAACGTGGATGCCGGCGCCCCTCAGAACCTGCTTCTTCTCCGCCGCGGTGCCTTTGCCGCCGCTGATGATCGCGCCGGCATGTCCCATCCGGCGTCCCGGAGGAGCCGTGGCTCCGGCGATGAACGAGATCACGGGCTTGCTCATGTTGTCTCGGATCCAGGCGGCAGCCTCCTCCTCGGCAGTGCCGCCGATCTCGCCGATCAGCACCACGGCCTCGGTCTGAGGGTCGGCCTCGAACTCGGGCAACAGCGAGGTGAAGGGCGAGCCGATGATCGGGTCACCACCGATCCCGATGCAGGTGCTCTGCCCGAGACCGACGCGACTGAGCTGATCGACCGCCTCGTACGTCAACGTCCCGGATCGGGAGAGCACGCCGACCGTCCCGGCCTGGTGAATCTCAGCCGGCATGATACCGATCTTGCATCGCCCGGGAGTGATGATCCCCGGGCAGTTGGGGCCGATCATCCGCGTGCGCGAGCGGACCAATGCCTGATTGACCTTCACCATGTCGCGCACCGGGATCCCCTCGGTGATGGTCACCAGCAGGGGAATGCCCGCATCGATCGCCTCGAGCGCCGCATCGGCGGCAAAAGCGGCAGGGACGAAGATCACCGACGCGTTGGCACCCGTCGCCGCCATCGCCTCGCTGACCGAGTCAAAGACCGGGATCCCCTCGTGGGTCTGTCCACCCTTGCCGGGAGTCACACCGGCGACCACCCGCGTACCCGACTCGATCATCTTCTTGGTGTGGAACGACCCTTCCGAACCGGTCATGCCCTGCACGATGACCTTGGTCGCCGCATCGACCAGAATACTCATGCTGCACCTCCCTCGATGGCAGCGACCACCTTCTTGGCCGCCTCGTCGAGGCCCTCGGCGACAAGCACTTCGAGCCCCGAATCCGCAAGCATCTTCCGAGCTTGCACGGCGTTGGTGCCCTGCAGGCGAACGACCAGCGGCACCTCGATCTTGACCTCCCGCGCCGCTGCGATGATGCCGTCGGCCACGCGGTCACAGCGCACGATGCCACCGAAGATGTTGACCAGCACGGCCCGTACGTCGTGGTCGGAGAGGAGGATTCGGAAGGCGTTGGTCACCGATTCCTTGTTGGCGGCCCCGCCCACGTCGAGGAAGTTCGCCGGGCGCGCCCCCGCCAGGTCGATGATATCCATCGTCGCCATGGCTAGACCGGCACCATTGACCATGCAGCCCACGGTTCCATCGAGCTTGATGTAATTCAGGTCGTAGCGCGAGGCTTCCACCTCGAGCGGATCCTCTTCGTGCAGATCGCGCAGTTCCGCGATATCCCGATGCCTGAACAACGCGTTGTCGTCGAAGTTGAGTTTGGCGTCGAGGGCATAGAGTTCGCCGTCCGGAGTGGTCACCAGTGGGTTGATCTCCACCAGTGAGGCGTCGCACTCGTCGAAGCAACGGATCATGGCACCGAGCATCTTCGTGAAGGCCTTGACCTGGGCAGCCGAAAAGCCCAGACCGAAGCCGATCTTGCGTCCGACGAAGGGCAGGTAGCCCACCGCCGGATTGACGTCCTGGCGCAGGATCTTCTCCGGCGTCTCGGCAGCCACCTTTTCGATCTCGACACCCCCCTCCGCCGAGGCCATCACCGTCATCCGGGCCCTGGCACGATCGATCAGCACGCTCAGGTAGTACTCGTGGGCGATATCGAGAGCCTCGGTGACGTAGACCTTGCGCACCACTTTGCCGTGCGGCCCGGTCTGGGGGGTAACCAGGGTCATTCCGAGGATCCGCTCGCCCTGCTCGACGGCCTCGTCGATGGTCTTGCAGAACTTGATGCCACCACCCTTACCACGCCCACCGGCATGCACCTGGGCCTTGACCATCACCGGCGCACCGATCTCCGTGGCGGCCTCCCGAACCTGATCAACGTTTTCGGCGATCTTTCCTCGCGGCACCTTGACCCCGAACCGGGCGAGGATTTCCTTTGCCTGATACTCGTGAACGTTCAAGGCTTTTCCTCCTGAACCTTTCGCGACATGCGGGGTCCGCCGGCTCGCGCAGCGGGGGGTGGGATCCAGCCCAGCATCGAGAAAGGAGAATGCGGAGCAAAGAAGGCATCCTAGTCGCCCACCGCCCCCGGGGCAACAGATCCCGGCCCTCTTCCCCGATTCGGCCTAGAAT
>JALTMS010000280.1 GCA_027001345.1 Acidobacteriota bacterium
GGTGGCGACGAGGATTTCCCGCAGGTTTTCGACATCGTTGCGCAGTTCCCTGGGGTAGCGAATGTTGATCGGGTAGCGTTCGAGACCCTCGACGGTCCAGGTGATGTTCATTCCGCCGACAGCCGAGCGGATGACATCCTGGATGTCACCGACGGTCAGGCCGAAGCGCGCGGCCGCCTCCCGGTCGATGTCGAAATCGATGTAGCTGCCTCCCATCACGCGCTCCGCATATGCGGACAGGGTGCCGGGCAGATTGCTCACCGAGGCTTCGATCTGCTTGCCGATCTTCTCCAGAGTCAGCAGATCGGGGCCCGCGACCTTGATCCCGATCGGGGTCTTGATGCCGGTGGAGAGCATGTCGATTCGCGTCTTGATCGGCATCGTCCAGGCGTTGGTCAGGCCCGGAAACTGAATCGCGCGGTCCATTTCTTCGACCAGTTTCTCTTTGGTCATTCCCTTGCGCCATTCGGATGGGGGTTTGAGGCGAATCGTCGTCTCGACCATTGAGAGTGGGGCAGGATCGGTCGCTGTTTCGGCACGACCGATCTTGCCCAGAACCGACTCGACTTCGGGGAAGGTGCGAATGATGCGATCGGTCTGCTGGAGGATCTCCTTGGCCTTGGTGATCGACAGTCCGGGGAAGGTGGTGGGCATGTAGAGCAGGTCGCCCTCCCACAGGGGCGGCATGAACTCGGAGCCCATGTGCTGCATCGGATACCACACCGAGGCGACCGCAATGATGGCGAGAATCACCACGATCCAGCGGAACTTGAGCGCCAGGTTGAGCGCGGGGGTGTAGATGAAGCGCAGGACGCGGGAGACCGGGTGCCGGTCCTCGCTGAAGATCTTGCCCCGCACGAACCAGTACATCAGGATCGGAATGATCGTGATGGCGACGATCGAAGACATCGCCATGGCGTAGGTCTTGGTGAAGGCCAGCGGCTTGAACAGTCGGCCTTCCTGGGCCTGCAAAGTGAAGACCGGCAGGAACGAGACGGTGATCACGAGCAGTGAGAAGAAGAGCGTCGGTCCCACTTCCTGGGCTGAACGGAGGATGATCTCGAAGTGGCTGCGTTTGCCGCGCCAGTCCTCATAGTGTTTGTGGGCGTTCTCGACCATGATGATCGAGGCGTCCACGAGAACTCCGATCGAAATCGCAATGCCTCCGAGGGACATGATGTTCGCCCCGAGGCCCTGCAAGCGCATGACGATGAAGGCCAGCAGCAGCGAGATCGGAATCGATATGATGGCGACGAACGCCGATCGAATGTGGAACAGGAAGAGGATGCACACCAGCGCGACGATGATCGATTCTTCGAGCAGTGTGTGGGTCAGCGTTTCGAGCGAGTGGTGAATCAGGCCGGTCCGGTCATAGCCGACCGAGATCTCGACGTCCTCCGGCAGGCCCTTCTTCAGTTCGGCCAGGCGCTCCTTGACGCGCGCGATGGTGGAGAGGGTGTCGGCGCCATAGCGCACGACGATGATGCCCCCGACTGTTTCCCCCTCGCCGTTCCATTCCGCCAGTCCTCGCCGGATCTCCGGCCCGATCGTCACGTTGGCCAGATCCCGTAGGAGAATCGGTGTGCCACCGGGCCCCGCGCCCAGGGGCACTCGTTCGAGATCGCGGATGCCCTTGACGTAGCCCAGACCCCGGACCATGTATTCGCGCTCCGCGATCTCGACCAGGCGGCCGCCGACATCGTTGTTCGATCGCTTGATCGCCTGGATCACCTTCTGTAGTCGAATGTCGTAGGCACGCAGTTTGACCGGGTCGATCTCGACCTGGTACTGCCGCACGAAGCCGCCGACCGAGGCGACCTCGGAGACGCCTTCAACGGACATCAGGCCGTACTTCAGATACCAGTCCTGCATACTTCGCAGGTCGGCGAGGGAGCGCTGGTCGGAGTTGAGCACGTACATGAAGGCCCAGCCGACACCGGTGGCATCGGGGCCCAGCTCGGGCGTGACGCCCGGTGGTAGCTGGCTGGCCAGGCCCGAGAGGTACTCCAGAACCCTCGAACGTGCCCAGTAGAGGTCCGTCCCGTCCTCGAAGATGACGTAGACGAAGCTGAAGCCGAAGAAGGAGTAGCCGCGGACGACCTTGGCGTAGGGTACGGCCAGCATCTTGGAAGTCAGCGGGTAGGTGACCTGGTCCTCGACCACCTGCGGGGCCTGTCCCGGGTACTGGGTATAGATGATGACCTGGACGTCGGAGAGGTCGGGAATGGCATCGAGGCGGATCGAGTTGATCGACCAGACGCCCGCCACGATAGCGAAGATCACGGCGACCACGACGAAGAACTGGTTGCGCAGTGACCATTCGATGATTTTGTTGAGCACTACCGCCTCACTTTCCTGCCTTGCGTGCGGCAATGAGCTTCTGGATCGCCTCCTGCAAGCTGGATTCGGAATCGATCAGGAACTGGGAGGAGGTGACGATCTGGTCGCCGTCATTGAGGCCCGAGACGACCTGGACCCAGCCTTCGCCCTCCGCGCCGAGCTGGACCTCGCGGGGCGAGAAGCGACCCTTGCCCAGGGCGACGACGACGATGTCACGCGTTCCAGTTCGAATCACGGCATGAGACGGGACGGCGATCGCGTTGCGCGCGACGATCGGCTGGAAGTCGACGGTGGCGTACATTCCGACTCGCAGGCGCGAGTCCGGGTTGGGCACCTGGAGAGTCAGAGTTACGGTGCGTGTGCGCTCCGTTACCGAAGGCTCGATGAAGCGGACCTTGCCTCGGAACTCCTCACCGGGAAAGTAGGTCAGCGTGATCGAAGCTTCCTGGCCGATGTCGATCCAGGGGAGCTGGCTTTCGAAGACCTCGACATTGAGCCACAGCGATGTCAGATCGGCGATGTGCATCAGTTCCATGCCGGGCTTGATCGCCATCCCCTCGAGTCCCGGCATGCGGCGCATGACCACGCCGCTGGCAGGCGCGACGACCTCGAGCGTGCGGATGACCTTGCGGGTCTGCTCGAGACTGGCAATCTGCTCGGAGGTGATGTCCCACAGGCGGAGCCGCCGGCGGGCGGCTTCGACCAGCGCTTCGGCGCGCGCCGCAGCGGTGGCGGATGTCCCCTGCATGCGCCGGGCGTAGTCGAGGGCCGAAAGCAGCTCCTCCTCGGTCTGCACCAGTTCCGGTGAGTAGACCTCGAACAGGGGTTGCCCCTTGGTGACTTCCTGGCCGATGTAGTTGATCCACGTGCGCTCGACGAAGCCCTGGTACTTGGTGGTGACGGAGACCATCTTTTCCTGGTCGTAGTCGAGGTAACCGACCGTTCGGATCGGGCGTCGCAGGTCGCGACGCCGCACGGGCTCGACGATGACGTTCATGTTCTGCTGGACCGTCGGGTCGATGTTGACTGTTGCCCCGGACGTGCTGGCCTGATCGACTTCGTCCTCGTAGACCGGGACGTAGTCCATGCCCATCGAATCCTTCGCCGGAACCGGCGACGTGATCGTCGGGTCCATCGGATTGCGATAGAAGAGGATCTTGCGTTCACCCGATGGGCTCTTCGTCGTTCCCGACGCACCGCCTTCCTGGCGCAGGGGGACGAGGTCCATGCCGCAGATCGGGCAGGTGCCGGGCTCGTCCTGAATCACATTGGGGTGCATGCCGCAGGTCCAGAGCTGCCCCTCCTCGGCTTGCTGCTGTTGCGCGCTGTCCTGCCGGAGCGGGACGAGGTCCATGCTGCAGATCGGGCAGGTACCGGGCTCGTCCTGGATCACATTGGGGTGCATGCCGCAGGTCCAGAGCTGCCCTTCGCCGCCCTGTTCGGCACCGGCATTGGCGTGGGAATGTGCCGCCGACGATCCGAGTAGGGATTTGCCGAGTGGAGTCAAGACAAGACCTGCGGCCAGAATGGCCCCGATGATGATCCCGATCAGCAGGCCGATCCAGAGGCCTGTCGAGCGTTTGCGTGTCGCTGCGTTCGTCATGCTTGATCCCCTTCATCGGCGATCGCCAGCGGCCCGGCGATGGCCTCCTCAATATCGATGATCAGCAGCTGAAGCTGCATGGCGGCGCGTTTGGTTCCGAGTCGCACCTCGAGCAGGATCCGTTCGGCGTCGAGCAGGTCGAGTACGTCCGAGATGCCGGTCTCGTAGCCGAAGCGGACGCTGGCCAGCGACTCCTCGGCCTGGGGCAGGAGCACTTCGCCGAGCAGGTGCCACTGGGCGAGCAAGGGCGGATGTTCGGCGAGGCGAGCGTGGAGCTGGCGCTCGATGTCGAGCACCGTAGACGCCAGATCCGCGGTGGCTGCGGTCCGCGCCTCGAGGGCTTCGCGGACGCCGGCGTCGAGGCGGCGCTTGCGGATCGGCAGATTGATCGTTGCCGCGACACCGAGAATGTCCTGTCCGCTGTCCGCCGGCGGGGCCACCCTGCCGGCCCAGTCCTGCCGGCGGTCGACCACGGTGTAGGTCATGCCCACCGAGAAGTCGGGGCGGTAGTCCTTGCGAGCCAGGGCGACGCGATGCTCGGTGCTGGCGATCGCCTTGCGCCCACCGGCGACCGCCGGGTGCCGGGCCAGAGCGATGGTCCGAAGCTGCTCGGCCGACGGCAACTCCAGACGAGGATCCGGCAGATTCAGCGGCGGCAGCTCTTCGCTGCCCGGCCGGTCCCGCAAAGCGTTGACCTGGGTGACGAGTTCAGCGCGCTCGCGGTCGAGGTCGAGCAGACGCGTGCGGTCGCGGGTGATCTCCGCCTGTAGCTTGATGGGCGACTGGGCCGGACCACGGCCGGTGGCATAGCGCGCCCGAGCCAGTCGCTCGAACTCTTCGAGGGTTGCCAGATCCTCGTCGAGGATCTGCTTGGAAACATCGATGAATGCGATGCGGGTCAGAAGACGCCGCGCCTGGCTGATCTTGGTCAAGGCGATCTGCTCGGCTCGAGCTCTGGCTTCGGCAGCCAGAGCCCGCTGCACGTCTTCTCGCAGGGAGAGCTTGCCCTTCCAGGGGATGCGCTGACCGAGGGTTGCAGTGACGCGCTGGGGGCCGGTACGGGTCTCCGGCGGCAGCAGGAAAGCCGCCAGGCCGAGGGTGGGATCGGGCAGCGTTCCGACCTGAGGCCCTCGTTCGGCTCGTGCAGCGGCCAGGGCACGGGCCTGAGCGATGGCCGGATTGTCACTGTAAATCTGTTGTAAGAGGGCGACTTCAGTGGCTGTCGGAGCCGATTCGATCAGTTCCTGCACCGCTTCGGCGCCGAGTTCGGCCCGGGTCGCCGGTGGGGTACTCGTCACCGCCAGTGCGAGCAGGACGGTAAGCGAGATGTTGAGTCGAGCAGGTGCAAAAGACATTTTGTTCTCCTGAAACAAGGCGAGTCGTGCGCGTCGCATCATACGACGGAACGGCGCGGTGATTCACCGAATGGCGAGGGGAGAGCTT
>JALTMS010000281.1 GCA_027001345.1 Acidobacteriota bacterium
ACGGGATCTCGTCGAGGGCGTCAGGCCGGCCAGGGCTGCCGCCCGCAGCCACCCGCTGATGTCCTCCTCGGTGACCTCCTCCACCGGCCCACGACCTTGACGGGCCATCCACTGCTCGAGGTCTTCGAGATCCGAAAGATAGGCCTCCACCGTACGTGGCGACAGGCCGCGAACCGCCAGCAGGTCAGCCGCCAGATCGGCCAGCACCTCCGAGCGCCTCGATCGACTCATGTCGGTCCATCGAGCAGGAAGGTCACCGGCCCCTCGTTGACCAGCTCAACCTGCATCATCGCGCCGAAGACACCGGTGGCCACCTCCACCCCCTCGGCTTCCAGCGCCTCGGCAAAGACCTCGTAGAGCCGCCGCCCCTGCTCGGGAGGCGCCGCCGGATCGAACGACGGTCGGCGTCCCTTGCGCGTGCGCGCCGGCAGCGTGAACTGGGAAACCAACAGCACCGCGCCCCCGACTTCCGCCAGACTACGCCGCCAAGGTTCCCCCGTCGGCGAGGCAAAGAACTTCAACGTCGTCAGTCGACGGGCATACCAGCGGGCATGATCCTCGTTGTCGCCGCGCTCGACGCCCAGCAGCACCAGCACTCCCCCGGCGATGGAGGCTTTCGTCTCCCCATCGACCCGAACCTCGGCCCTGCTGACCCGCTGAACGAGTACCTTCATCAGCGCTCCCGGCTCGCCGCCCCGCCCATGGAGCGAGACTCGAGGGATCCATGGTAGCGCGTGGGGACCGGCTCCGTCCCGCTCCCGGGAGGTCCGAAGCCGGCGGCAGCTTGACCACTGAGGAGCCCTGTGCGAGCCTTCCCGCGAACGAGCAGCCACCAGCGACCTCAACGCCAATCCAAGGAGCATCGACCCATGGCATCGATGGCAAAGATCACCATCATCGGCAACCTCGGCCGTGACGCCGAACTGAAGTATCTCGGCAGCGGCACCCCTGTCGCCGAGTTCTCCGTCGCAACCAACGAGCAATGGAAGGACCGCAGCGGCAACCCCCAGGAGCACACCCAGTGGTTCCGCATCAGTCTGTGGGGCAAGCAGGCCGAGTCCCTCAAGCCCTACCTGCTCAAGGGCAAGCAGGTCTACGTCGATGGCCGCCTGCGAGTTCGGGAATACAACGACCGGGACGGCAACAAGCGCTTCAGTTGTGACGTTCGCGCCGATACGATCCAGCTCCTCGGCGGACGCGGCGGTGGCCAGGAAGGCGGAGAAAGCCGGCCCGGCGCATTGCAGAACGACGACAACAACTACAGCGACGACGAGATCCCCTTCTGAGCGAAAAATCCGGGCCCGCCGGCAGCGCTCGATCGGGAGATCCGCTTCGGACTACTTGCCGCCGATCTCTTCCTGATACAGCCGACGGAGATAAGCGGGATCTGCAAGCTGGTCGAGATTGGGCGGCTTGAGCTGGGCGGCCAGAGAGCCGATCACCGCCGGCCGGCGCCGCCCTTCTTCATTGCCCACCGAATCCACCGCACGCACGCGGTAGTAGACGATGCGGCGTGAGTCGTCCCTTGCTTCGGGAACGACCAGTTCGGTGTACGTCGTCTCTCCGATCATGTAACGCGTCATCACCGGATAGCGCTTGAGCTTGCGGGTGTACTGGTACACGCGATAGCCCGACACTTCCTCGAATCCGTCCTGCACGTCGCGATCGACTCCGGACCAGCGCAGTTCCAGTTCACCGGCGTCGTTCAAGGACAGCTTGAGGCTATCGACCGGTTCAGGCGGAAGAGAGTCGACAATGAACGAGGCGCTGCCGTCGATCGGCTCCCAGGGCCCGCCCCCCATGGCCTTGCTCGCCCGCCAGTAGTACTCGCCGTCACGCAACCTGCCACGCGCGCGAAAGTGAATCCCCTCGTAATTCACCGGGCGATACTTGTCCGGTACGTCGTCGATCCCCAGCAGGTCGCCAAAAATCCATCCGGCCTTGGACTTACGGGAGTCGAAGCTGGCCACGATCTCCTCGAAATCGCCATCCCGAGCCACCTCGATCAGATAGTACTCTTCCTTCTCCGGCCCCCCGTCGGCGGAGATGTAGAAGTCGATCTTCTGGGAGACTCGCTCACCATTGGACGGCGAGGCGACGGATTCGCCACTGTAGGCCTTCGCCGAACTCAGACTCAGGTGTGCCGCGACGAGGACCGACAGCAGCAGCGCGATTCGAGGCATGGGCGACCTTCCCGGGGAGGTTCGATGCCTCGACTTATACTGCCCTGCGGGGAGTAGAGCAAACGAGAAAGGGACTAGACGCAGTCGCCTGTCTGACCGTAAGCGGGAAGCTCAGAGCGCCCCGAGAAGCTGCCGCGCCCGCTCGAGCACGGGCGATTCCGGATAAAGTTCACCGATTTCTTCGAGCGTCTGCCGCGCTTCATCCGACTTTCCGGCCTTGCTCTGGCAGCGCCCGAGGGCGAACAGAGCCAGATCCCGGGGGTAACCCGACCCCTCGTCGGCCAGTTCCGCCCACAGCTCGAGGGCTCGTTCGTATTGTCCCGCCCGTTCGAGGGCTCCGGCCAGCAGCGCACGGCTCGCCGGACCCAGGGTGGGATCGCTGCCGAGGGCGGCGAGCGCCGCCTCGAGCTTCGTGATCGCCTTGTCCACCTCGCCGGCCTCGAGCAGAGCCTTGCCCTGCAGGTAGAGCGCCACCTGTGCCCCACTGCCCATCCCGGAGGCCGCCTCTTCGAGGCGCTCGATGGCGGCTTCGAGTCGGGCCTCGTCACTTTCGAAGGAGGGGCTGTAAGGATCGGTGGGCCGGGCGGAGCCATCGTCCACCACCGGTGCGAGCAGGGCGGCCTCGCCCCGAGAGAGCTTGTCGGCGACCTTGTCGGCCTGCATCCTGCTGAAGGTCCAGAAACCCGAAACCGCCACGACCAGGCCGAGAATGACCCCAGTTCCGATGAGGAACGGCCGAGGATTCTCCTCGAGCACCCGCAAGATGCGTACCGTGCCATCGACGAACTCGTCGTGCTTGATCTCTTTTCTCGTCAGCCGATCCACCATCTGCCACCTCCGCAGGGCCCTGCCGAAGCAATGGTAGGCCCGGCAGGACTTGAACCTGCGACCCTCGGATTAGGAATCCGATGCTCTATCCACTGAGCTACGAGCCCACCTCAGCAGCGGCTGATACTACGGTGAGCGGCTTGGAGGCACAAGCGAGACTCCGCCACCGGAAGCTTTCGCCCCCTCAGTCGTAACTCAGCAGGGCGTGCACGGTCTCGCCCTCGAGCCGGCGTCGCCCTCCGAGGGCCGTCAGCTCGATGACGAAAAGCAGGCCCTCGACCCTTCCTCCCACCTGCCTGACCAGGCGGGCAGCGGCGGCGGCGGTACCGCCGGTAGCCAGCAGATCATCGACGATCAGAACCCGCTGACCGGCAGCCAGAGCGTCGGCATGGATTTCCAGGCTGTCGGTGCCGTACTCCAGCTCGTAAGTCTGAGTGACGGTCCGAGCGGGAAGCTTTCCCGGCTTGCGGACGGGGACGAAACCGACCCCCAGACGCAGCGCCAGAGGCACCCCGAAGATGAACCCCCGGGACTCGATTCCCACGACAACCTCGGGACGAACTCCCCGGGCCCACTGCTCGAGCTGGTCCACCGTCGCGCTCAGGCCCTCGGGATCGGCGAGCAGTGGCGTGATATCCCGAAAGAGAATGCCCGGTTGTGGAAAGTCGGCGATCTCTCGGATCAGCGAAGCGATGTTCATCGGTACCCCCCGCTAGCGCCGGATCTTGAAATCCGGATGGCTGCCGGTCTCCACGTCTCGGCTGTCGACCCCGCTGACACGGGCATAGCGCGCCCCCCTCGACAGATCGAACTCGAACTCCTTGAGCTGTTCCTCGTCGCCCTCGGCGTGCACCTCCACGGTGCCGTCGGGCAGATTCTTGACCCACCCTCGAATTCCCAGAGCATCCGCGCAGGTGCAGGTGAAAAAGCGGTAGCCCACACCCTGAACCGTACCGCGAACGATGTATCGCCGAGCGAGTGTCATCCGTCCGAACTCCCCGAGGGCGCGCCCCCCCGGGGGCCCCTCGGCGAGAGTATACCCAAGGCCACCCCGCCGGGTGCGGCAAGTTCACCGCAGGAAGCGAAGCACCGGGCTGTTCCTGGATGGCGAATCGACCCACACTCTGCTCACCGATAGTTTCGGATGCCACGAAACGCAACTCAGCGGGGAGGGCGACTTCCAGGAGCGAGCACGACCCCGAGGCCTTTACTGCCAGCACCCGAGTCCAACCACATCCTCCTAGACGCTCCGGCTCCTTTTCCGTCGCCCTCCCCCACAGCCCCCCTCTCCCCGAGGGGGGCTGCCTCGTTTCGGGCCGCCGGGGCCAATGGCCCGGCCGGGCGTAATGATCGCATCCCCCCGACGTTTCAAAGGGCGATACGATGCTCGAGCCCGGATCGTGCATGAAGCTTCGTGGCGACAGCGCAGCCGAAGGGCCCATGCGCAGTGCGGGTGAGGAGAGTGCCCTTGTCCGAGCCCCCACAGGCCGCGGGAGAGAAACTGACTGCCTCTCAAATCGAGAGTCTCTTCCGCCAGTACCACGACCTGGTCCTCCAGGCCGCCTACCGCGTCACCGGCCGCGCGGAGGACGCCGAAGAGGTGCTCCAGACGGTCTTCCTCAGACTGCTCCGGCGCCAGGCCCCACCACCGGAACTGGGAGCCGGGGCCCGAGGCTACTTCAAGCGAGCCGCGGTCAACGCCGCAGTCGACCTGCTCCGTTCCCGCAAGGCGCGGCCCGCCGCGGCACTCGACGACCCATTCCCCACATTGGCAGCCACCGAGCCCGACGCCCAGCGGCGGCTCGTCGGACGGCAGTGGCACCAGAGGCTGCGTCGAGCGCTGGCCGGCCTGTCTCCCCAGGCGGCGCAGATCTTCGCCCTGCGCTACTTCGAGGAACTGGGCAACGGGGAGATCGCCCGGCTGCTGGGCATCTCCGCGGGCGCCGTCGGCATCAGTCTGCATCGTAGCCGCACCCAACTTCGCCGGGTTCTGGACCTTCCCGCGGGAGATACACCATGAACAGCAACCCCTCCCCTTCCCGGCCCGATCTCGACGCGATTGCCGCCGAGGTGCGCGATCAGCGTATCGACGAGCAGCGAGCCCGATCCATCGCGAACCGGGTCTGGCTGCATCTCGACAGCCAGGCAGCAGCCCAGAGCATTCTGTCCTTCCGCACTGAGATCAGAGGCTGCGGCGATGTTCGCTCCCTGCTCGAAGCGTACCGGGCCGGCCTGCTCGACCCAGCGCTCCACCTGCTCGTGCAAGACCACCTGCGCCACTGCCCGGCCTGCCGGCGCCTGCGCGACCAGCGCGCCCCCCGGAGTCTCGCGCCCCCCTCCCCTGCACAT
>JALTMS010000282.1 GCA_027001345.1 Acidobacteriota bacterium
AACCTTAAAAGGTGGTAATATTCGGAAATTGGATGAGTGGTACGAAAGCCCTAGTGGTGTCCGTGAGCAGATAGGCGACTATGACCCACAAGAAATAGATGCCTTAATTAAAAAAAAAAAAAAACCTCCCCGTAAGGGGACTGCGTATGATGTTACTGATAACGACGGATTCCAGTTCCGAGTCAAGCAGGTGACCGGCCGGATCGAACCAGGCGAGGCGGGGTTCGAGGGCGCCCCGGCGGGGCAGGATCGGCTCGCGGGTCTCGGCCCGGATCGCCGCCCCCAGCGGGTCGTTGGCTCGGCGCGAGGGAATGTTGCCCGGCTCGGCCAGCACGGCAGCCAGCCAGCTTCCGCCATCGGCGCGCATCACTTCCGCACGCACCAGCCGGAACTGGCCCTCGACGAAGCGCTGGGTCTCCAATCCGGGGGCGTCGAAGCGGCGGGGAAAGGGACCGGGCGGCTCGTCGCCGAGGTTGGCGGCCACCAGGCGCGGCCGGGGGTCCACCGGGGGGATGCCGGTGATGAAACGATCCACCAGCCGACCCTGGGCGTCGTACTTCCAGACTCCCGAGGCCAGGCCCAGCCGGCCGAGGGGCGAGTTCCACCACAGGTCGATGGCGTCCCGCTCCCGGGCGAGCACCTGGTGGCGGTCGGGCGGGACGGCCAGTGCCAGGGTCTCGAGCAGGGCCTCCTCCCAGGTCAGTCCGCGCTGGAGCAACTCTGGCGCCAGTTCGCCGACGGCCCGCTGGCGCCCTGCCGCGGGAAGGGTCAGGGCGTGAACCGTACCTGCCGACAGCCCCGCCAGCAGGGCCGCGACCAGCCATGTGCGTCCCCCCACCGCGCCGCCCAGACCCTGCAGTGCCAGTTGGAAGCCGGCCCAGGGAAGGGCGGCGAAGGCAACCATCACCAGCACTCCCGCGACGCTGCTCTCTGCGGGGAGCACCACGGCGCCGGGGGAGAGTTCCGTGGCCAGGGTCAGCCGGTGGACCAGGCCCAGGCCGATGCCCGCCACTGCCAGCCCGGCGATGCCGATGGCGCGGCGCAGCCGGGGCGAGGCCGGCAGGCCCACCAGTGCGGAGGCGCCGGCGAAGGTCAGTCCTGTCAGAGCTGCGGCCAGGGGTCCGCCCACCAGCCCTTCGACGAGCCACCTCAGCAGAGGGTGGCTCGGCACCAGGGCCTCGGGCAGCCAGAGGACGACTGTCGCTCCGCCGAGGCCCAGGGCCTGGGCCGGCTGGGCCGCTACCCAGACCAGCCGGGCGACCAGCAGGCGTAGAGCGCCTCCGCGCCTGCCCGCCAGGGCTGTGGCGACCAGCCACAGCACCCCGAGCAGGCCGAAGATGCCCCTCCGGCCCCTGGTGTGGCCGGCGGCGATCACCTCCGGTGGAGACTGGGTGAGGGTGACCCGGGCTACCAGGCTGCCGTCGGGGGCCTGGAGCGGGATCATCGACCAGAAGGCAGGAGCGGCACCCTCGTCGGTGCCGCCGATTTCCGCCTGGATGCCCTCGCCCAGAGCCTCCCAGCGCAGCCGCGCCTGTACGTGGGGGCCCAGTCCGGCGCCCAGGGGCCCCGGTGCGGGCTCCGATGGCAGGGCGACTTCGGCCACCAGCCAGCGAGAGGGGTCGGAATACCGGCGCGCACAGACCAGGCGCAGGCTCAGGCCCCGCCGCAGGACCAACAGGGCCGGGCCCGGTTCGAGTCCGGCGGCGAGTTGCCGGCGCTCGTCGGCGGACAGGGGAGTGGTCCAGCCGGCCCACGCCAGAGGAGGCTCGGCCCCCTCGGGCAGCACTGCCAGACCTCCGCGTCGGCCCAGCTCTCGCCGGCGCTGGTCGATCCAGGCGTAATCGCCTCCCGCCGGCGGCGGTGGTGCCACTGCGGCGTCGAGGGTCTCGACCTGCTCGCGCCAGCGCTGCTGCAAGTGCTCGGCGGCGCCGACGAGGAAGTGGTCGGGTCCGGGTACCGGGCGCCATTCGAGGGAGGTGGCCAGGGCGGCGGCGATCAGCACGATGGCCGGCAGCAGACGCGATTTCAGGCTGCCCCTCCGGGTGGACAGAAGCACCCCCAGCGCCAGGAGGGCCAGTCCGGCGGCTGCCCAGGCCGCCTGGCGGTAGGGCAGCAGGCCACAGACCAGCGCCGCGATTGCCGGCAGGACGAAAACCGGGCGCGGAGCAGGCCGCGTGCCGGGGCGCTGGTTCATCATCGCCGGATGATAGCGCCCTGGAGCCCCCGAAACAGCTACGAACGGACACAGAAAAGCCCGCCAGGGGGGGGCGGGCTTTCTGAACCAAGGAAACTATCGTTGATCGAGCCGGGTCGGTGTGTGCTTGGCCTTCCTATCAAGTAGGCCCCGACAAGGGGTACCGAAGGTTAGGGGGCTTTGAGTCTTTCGACTCGTTGGCATCGGGCTGGGCGCTGCATCGGTTGCGTGGGTCGCAACTGGGTTTTTCCTACCCTCCGGCCACCCCTTGTCGGGTCTTTCCGCCTTCGCGCCCTGACATAGAGCAATCGCCGTGCCAGAGGATCGATTCAACCCAAAACGGTGTATTTCAATGCAATACGGACGTTTTCGGGGAGGGCTCGGAAGCGCGCGACCCGGTGATGCAGCGTTGCATACCCCACCGCCGTTGCAGGCTGCAACACTCGCCGAGCGCTGGACTCGCAGCCCGCGCCCCGGCCGGGCTGATTCGAGTCACGGATCGAGGCGGTCGGCGTAACGCTTGAGCTTGCGGTAGAGGGTCGAGCGGTCGATGCCGAGCATCTCCGCCGCGCGGGTGCGGTTGCCTCCGGCGGTGGCCAGGGCCTGGCGGATCTGCTCGAGTTCGGTGGCCTCGAGAGTACTGATGCTCTCGTCTCGAGGGTGGCTGGCCTGGCGGGCCCTTGCGCGCTCGAGGAAAGCAGCGTTTTCCAGCACGTCGAGTTCGGTGATCACCTCGCCCCGGGTGAAGGCGGCGAGCTTGGTCACCTCGTTCTCCAGTTCCCGGACGTTGCCCGGCCAGTCGTAGCGCAGGAAAAGACGCAGGGCAGGGGGCTCGATGGACTTCGGTGTCTGGCCCGCCTTCTTCGCCGCCTGCTCGAGGAAGTGGCCCACCAGCAGGCCCAGGTCCTCGAGTCGTTCCCGCAGGGGAGCCATGTGCACCTGGGCCACGTCCAGGCGATAGAAGAGGTCTTCGCGGAACTTCCCCGCGGCGACCATCTCCGACAAGTCCTTGTTGGTTGCCGCCACGATACGCACGTCCACCCGGCGGTCGGTGTCTTCCCCCACCCGGCGGATCTCACCGAACTGGATCGCCCGCAGCAGCTTGGGCTGCAGGTGCAGGGGCATCTCGCCGATCTCGTCGAGGAAGAGGGTGCCCAGGTGGGCCTGCTCGAACAGGCCCTTGCGATCCCGGTCGGCTCCGGTGAACGAGCCCTTGCGGTGGCCGAAGAGTTCCGACTCGAGCAGGGTGTCGGTCAGGGCTGCACAGTTGACGGTGACGAAGCGCTGCTCGCTGCGCGGTCCGTTGTAGTGCAGTACCCGGGCCACCAGGTCCTTGCCGGTACCGGATTCGCCGGTGACCAGTACCGGGATCTCGGTGGGCATGATCTTGTCGATCGCCCGGTAGACCTTCTGCATCGGATTCGACGCACCGATCATGCAGTCGTAGCGATACCGCACTTCCAGGTTGGACTGCTTTTCGAGAATCTCCACCCGCTGCTCTTCCACCTGCTCGGAGAGCTTCTCGTTCAGGCGGCGGATCTCGTCGGCCTGGGTGCGGAGCTGGGTGATCAGACGGGCATTGGCCAGGGCGATGCCGGCCTGGTCGGCGAGGCGAGAAAGCCAGGCCTGGCTCGACTGGTCGAAGAGGGCCATCGGCTTGCGGGAGTCGATCACGATCGCGCCGGCCACCTTGCCGCGCACCCGCAAGGGATGGGCCAGGATCGAGTGGATCTGCAGGGCGTGGATCGAGCGGGAATCACTCAGCCGCTCGTCGGTCTGGGCATCGTGGGAGATCAGGGGCTTGTCGTCGCGGATCACCTGCCGCGCCACCGAGCGGCTGAACTCGCGCTCTTCGCCGGCCAGGTCCACGCCGCCCTCGCGCCGGGCCAGTTCCGCGGCGGTGTCGCCGCCTTCCTCGAGCAAGACGAAGCCCCGCTCTGCGCCGGTCAGCTCGATGGCGGTATCGACCAGGATCTCGAGCAGGCGCTCGAGTTCGAGGGTGGAGTTGAGGGCCCGGTTGATTTCCAGCAGGCGTTCGAGGGCCTGAATTTGTCGCGTGACCTCGGGGGTCGTCGGACTCTGCTGGGGTGAGCGCTCAGTTCTCTCCTCCGTGCCAGCGGCGGCCAGCAGAGAGCGCACCCGGGACTGGCTGCGCCAGCGGGAGCGCTGGGCGCTGGGCAGGCCCTCGAGCAGCGCATCGAGGCCGGCGATGGCGTCTCGCTCGCAGCGGGCGGCGCTGTCGACCTCTCCCAGACGGCGGCAGGCGGTGGCGCCGGCAGCCCAGGCGCGCCAGGCCAGATCGGAGCGCTCGCGGCGGGTGAGGACCTCGGCGGCGGCGAGGGCCTCGTCCCGGGCCAGGCTCATCTCGCCTCCCGGCTGGGCCAGCTCCAGCTCCGCGGTCAGCAGTCGGGCGAGGGCCAGCATCTCTTCCCGGCCGCCCCTCTCGGCTTCGATGCGGATCTTCTTCAGCGCCAGTCCCGCACGCTCCTCCTCGCGCAGGGCGAGATAGCTCTCCGCCAGCCCGACCAGGCCGCGGATCTCCACTTCCGGCAGGCGGGCCCGGCGGGCCAGGAAGGAGCACTCCTGGAGCAGTTCCCGGGCCCGGTCGGGCTGGTCCGCCGCCAGGTGGGCCCGGCCCAGTAGCAGCGAGCGCCGGGCCCGGAACAGCGGCGCGTCGGCCTGGCTGACCCGGGAGAGGGCCTCCCGGACCGCTTCCACGTCGCCGACGAAGGCCCGAGCGGCGGCCAGGGCGAAGGCGGCGGCGGTGGCCGCCGGATCCGAGCGGGCCTCCTGGGCCAGTGAGAGGGCCTCCCGGGCGCGGGTCAGGGCGACCCGCAGGCGTCCGAGTTCCCTCAGCCGCCGCGCCTGTTCGGCGAGCGCCTCTGCGGCTGCCGCGCTGCGCCCGAGCTTGCGGTAGAGGGCGGCGGCCCGGGACAGACGATCCACCGCCTCGGAGCGGCGACCGAGGCGGCCGAGCAGGCGTCCGGTCAGCGCCTGGGCTTCCGCCTGCCGGCCCTGGTGGCCAGTGCGACGGGCGTCCGCCAGCAGGTCGTCGAGTTCCTCGAGGGCCTCGCCCAGGCGTCCCGAGGCCTCCAGCGCCAGGACGCGACCACGGCGGGCGGCGTGGCGACCGGCGGTGGAGCCGGTGCCGAGGG
>JALTMS010000283.1 GCA_027001345.1 Acidobacteriota bacterium
GCCCGACCCAGGGAATGTGCAGCAGGAGTGGATGCTCGCGCACCGCACGCCCCCGCTCGAGGCCCGCCTCGACCAGTTCCTTGAGTGACAGGTTCCGCTCGACCACGGCAGCCACCCGCGCCAGGCGGTCGTCACCCTCCTCCCTTCCGAGCTGGAACATCTCTTCGGTCTGCCGGTTGGCGATCACCGGCCGACCATCCGGATCGACCAGGATCACGCCCTCTCGCAGAGCGTCGGAAAGGGAGGCGACGAGCAGATCGTCTCGGCGCACCGACTCACTGAGTGATTCGAGGCGTTCCTCGATCATCGACAGCGCCTTGGCTCCTGCCCCGCGCGAGGGGGGCAGGCGCAGACCGCGAGCCATCGCTTCCAGGCGTCTTTGCAGCGAAAAGACTCGGTTCGTGGCCCAGATGCCGAATCCCAGCCCGAGGATCGCCACCAACCCTGCCAGGGCGGGTCCCCACAGCCGCGGCTGGTCGGGTACCGCCAGGGTCGGCGGCTGCGGAGGACGGCCCACCACGCCGCCCACGTAGCGCAGACGTACCACGCCGATCGGCTCACCCAGGGAATTGGGCACTGCCAGAGACAGTTCCACCACCGAGCGGCCGTCGTCGCGCTCACCGTGAATGCGCCGGACCTGGGGTTCGACGATCGCCCGGTCGAGGCGCGCGATCTCCTCGGGATCGGTGAAGGTCCGATCGACCACCATCGGATCGGAGGCCGCCACGATACGGTGGTGCCGATCGACGATCAGCACCGATTCGAGCGGTCCCACCGGCGAGTCGTGCCACGCCGGCTCCCGATCCTTGCCGTAGACGAACTGCCACATCCGGCGCTGGAGGTGACGGAAAGCGGGCGTTCCTTCGTCCAGGCCCTCGAGACTCTCCACGTTCCACAAGAACGGCGCGGCGATCTGGCGCGCGTGCTCCTGCACCACTTGCAGGTACCACTCGTCGATCGCGCGGGTGAACTCGTCGTTCTGACGCTCGAGATCCTGCTGCACGCGAGCCGCCATCTGCCGGGCGTCGAGCAGGCTGAGGTAGACGACACCGGCAAAGACGGCTCCGAGCAGAACAAGGACGATCGCCAGGGAAAGACCCAGCGTGAATCGCTGCGCGCGGGGCAAGGCCCACCTCCACATCGACGGGGAAAGCCGCCAGGGCCGCTTTCCTGCAGGCAAGTCTCCGGTCGTCTCGACCCGTTGCCCCGACACTTTGCCCGATCCGGCGCCCTTTCCGGTACCCAAGCCTAGCACGGGGGCCACAGACCCGCGCTTGTCGCCCGCCGAGACCCTCCGTTATGCTGCGCCGCCCGAGGAGAGCATGCACCCGAACCGATCCCTGTCCCTGATCTCGATGGCCCTGCTGCTCGCCGGGGGCTGTTCCGCGCCACCGCCCGAAAGCGCGGAGACCGCGCCCCCCTTCGAGCTGGTGAAAGACTTCGAACGCGGCCTCGACGATTTCGTTCCGGTGGTGCTGGAGGCCGATCTTGCGAGCCTGGACGAAACGGATCGAAAGGTTCTGGACCTGCTGGTCTCGGCGGCCGAGACCATCGAAGCGATCTACCGGCTGCAGACGGACCGGGCCAATCCTCGCTACCGGCAGTGGCTCGAGTCGATCCCCGGACGCCCGGGACGCCGCGCACTCGAGTACTTCGCGCTGCAAGCGGGGGTCTACCAGCGCCAGCGCGGCTGGCAGAGTTTCGTCCTCGGCGTGCCCCCGCGACCACCGGGAGCTGGCTTCTACCCGCTGGACCTGAGCGAGGAGGAAATACGCGCCTTTCTCGAGGAGCATCCCGACCGGGAGGCCGAGCTGATCTCTCAGACCACCGTGATCCGCCGGACCGACGACGGCCTCGAGGGGGTGCCCTACTCCCGGATCTACCAGCAGGAGCTGGCGCCTGCTGCCGCCAGGCTACGGGAGGCCGCCCGCCTGACCACCCGCGACGGTCTGCGTCTGTACCTGGTTCGCCTGGCGGAGGCGATCGAGAACGACCGCTGGCAGCAGGCCGACATGGCCTGGATGGATGTCGACTCCCCGGTGGCGCTGACCCTCGGTCCATTCGAGGTCTACGACGATCTCCTGCTGGGCTACAAGGCTGCCTACGAGGCCTTCGTCACCGTTACCGACAAGGCGGCCACCGAGCGGATGGCTCGTCTCAGCCAGCGCCTGGACGCCTTCAACGCGAGCCTTCCCGGGGCGGCGGCCCTCGATCTGGAGGCCCTGGGGACAGCGGAGCGCTCACCGGTGCTGGTCGCCGACCTGGTCTTCTCCGCCGGCCAGGCCCGGGCGGGCATTCAGCCCGGGGCGTTCAACCTGCCCCACGACGATCTGGTCCGGCAGCTTCGGGGTTCACGCCGGGTGATCCTGCGCAACGTCATCGAGGCGAAATACGAGCACACCTTGCTGCCCCTGGCCCGTCAGGTGCTGGGCGAGGAGTTCAGCGTCGATCGACGAATCTTCACCGACCTGGTGTTGCTGCACGAGCTGGCCCACGGCCTGGGGCCGGGAAGGGCTCGGGTCGGCGAGCAGCCCGTCCTGGTCAGCGAGGCGCTACTCGAGACCCTCGCTCCGATCGAAGAGGCCAAGGCGGACGCACTGGGCGTGTGGTGGCTGCTGGAACTCGATCGCCTGGGCGAGCGGCAAGTCGATCCGACCACCGTCGCCGCCACCTGGCTGTCCGGCCTGCTACGAACCGCCCGCTTTTCCCGCACCACGGCCCAGGCCCGCGCCGCCATGCTCAACCTCGGCCTGGCCGGCGAGGCGGGTCTGCTGGTCGCCGATCCGGCTCGACGGCGACTGGTGGTGCGGCCCGCACGCCTTCGGCCCGCCATCGAAGGCATCGCGCGCCAACTGTTGCTGATCGAAGCTACCGGTGATCGTCAGGCCGCCCGACTCCTGCTCGAGCGCTATCCTCGACTCCCCGGTGAGCTGGCATTGATGCTGGCGGACCTCGAGCAGGTGCCGGTGGATCTGCGGCCGATCTACCCGATCGCGGGCGAGGCCCCGCCGTGAACAGGCCCGCCGACAACCAGGCGCAGGGCTTCCAGCCCTACGTTCCCGACCAGACCGCCTTTCGCGATTTTCATCTCGCGCCGATCTTGCTCGGTGTCGTAGCCGGAGCCGTGCTGGGGGCGGCCAATGCCTATCTCGGCTTGCGGGTGGGGCTGACGATCAGCACCTCGATTCCACTGGCCGTGATCATGGTCGTGCTCCTCGGTGCGCTGAGCCTGCTCTTCGGCAAGTCCAACATCCTCTACGCCAACCTTGGACAGACCGCTGGTTCGGCCTCCTCCTCTCTGGCCTCGGGAGTGATCTTCACCATCCCGGCCCTGTTCATGTGGGGCCTGGCGCCGCCGCTGGGTACGGGATTGCTGCAAGTGGCGTTTCTCGCCGCCTGCGGCGGCTGCCTGGGGATCCTGTTCATGATTCCCCTGCGGCCGTTTCTGATCGTCCGCGAACACCTCACCCTGCCCTACCCGGAGGGCACCGCCTCGGCCGCCGTGCTGATCGCCGCCGACGCGGGCGGCGCACGGGCCCGCAACGTGCTGCTCGGGCTCGGCGCCGGCGCGCTGCACAAGGCCGGCGTGGCCATCGGTCGACTGTGGCCGGGCGAGGTAGGCATGACCTTGCCGGTGATCCCCAAGGCCCAGCTCGGCATCGAGCCCTCTCCCGCCCTGCTCGGTGTGGGCTACGTGTTGGGCTATCGCATCGGGGCGATCATGGTCGCCGGCGGGCTGCTTTCCTGGCTGGTACTGATCCCCACCATCGCCCACTTCGGTTCCGCCGCCCCGAGCCCGCTGTTCCCCGAAACCGAACTGCCCCTGGCGGCGATGTCTCCGGACCAGATCTGGAATCGCTATATCCGCTACATCGGTGCCGGTGCGGTGGCGATGGCGGGCCTGCTGGCCGTCGTGCGCTCGCTGCCGGTGATGTTCGACTCCCTGCGCTCGGGTCTTGCCGGCCTGCGTGCCCGCGCCACGGCGGCCCCTGTGCGCACCGAACGTGACCTGCCGATGATCACCGTTCTCGTCGGCGCCGGTGCGATCATCGTCCTGCTGGCCCTCAATCCACTCGGACTGGGCACGGGCGCGCCCTTCGCCTTGCGCGCCGTCGCCGCGGTGGCGGTGACGGTTTTTTCGTTCGTCTTCGTCACCGTCTCCTCACGCATCGTCGGTCTGGTCGGCGTGACCTCCAATCCCACCTCCGGCATGGCGATCGTCACCCTGCTCGGCACATCGGTGATCTTTGCCCTGCTCGGCTGGACCGACGACTTCGGCAAGGTGACCGTCCTGACCATCGGCACGGTGGTCTGCGTGGCGGCTTCCATCGCCGGTGACATTTCTCAGGATCTCAAGACCGGCTACCTGATCGGCGCGACGCCTCGCAGCCAGCAGATCGCCGAGCTGACCGGCGCGATCGTCAACGCGGGGGTGGTCGCCGCGGTGGTCTACCTGCTCGGCAGCGTCTACGGTTTCGGCGGCGAGGACTTTCCCGCACCCCAGGCCACCCTGGCGCGCACGGTGATCGAGGGCGTGCTGCGCTCGGACCTGCCCTGGGGTCTGGTGGGAATCGGCGCAGCGATCGCCCTGTTCGCCCAACTGCTCGGCGTCCCACCGCTGGCCTTCGCCGTCGGGGTCTACCTGCCCCTGGCCACGATGACGCCGGTCTTCCTCGGCGGCTGTCTGAGAGCGGCGCTCGACCACTGGAACCGCGAACGCAGAGATGCCGACGAGCGACGCGACCAGGGCGTTCTCTTCGGCTCGGGACTGATCGCCGGCGAAGGCCTGATGGGAGTCGGCACTGCCGGCCTGGCCCTCTGGCTTGGCCGGCGCCCCCCCGGCTTCGGCTGGCAGTGGCCGGCCGGGTGGGCGGCGCCCGTGGCGCTGGCGCTCTTCATCGCTCTGGCGGGAATGCTGGTGCTGACCAGCCGGCCGATCAGGGCTTCTTCGCGCTGAAATCGACGACCACCAGACCCTCTCGGTCCGAGGCCCAGGCGCCGCGGGCGCCGTCGGCCGAGAAGGCCGCGTCGAGGTAGCTGCCCGGGGGCAGATCGAAGCGTCGCAAGATCGTCGGGCGGCCCTGGAGATCGACCTCCAGCAGCCTTCCGCCGGCCCGCCCTTCGGCGGTCAGTACCTGGCGGCCTCGCAGGCCCAGACCGCGGACGGCGGCCCCCTCGAGAGCCGGCAGGCGCGACACTTCCCGCAACCCCTCGGCCGTCACCGAGACGACCACCACGCCCCCGCGTCCATCGGCCACCACCGCCCGAAGCCCCTCGCTGCCCTCGACGAACACCGCTTCCCGGGCATCGACGGTGGGCAGACGGGTGACAGCCACCAGGCCC
>JALTMS010000284.1 GCA_027001345.1 Acidobacteriota bacterium
CACCGTGTCGCCGATCACCGCGGCATGGTGAGCATCCGAACCCTTGCCGCCATGATGGCCTTCTTCGATGTACTTCTTGGCGTTGTCCCAGGCGCCGCCGGCGTTGGCCATGAAGATCGCCATCAGCACGCCGGAAGCCGTGGTCCCCGCCAGCAGACCACCGAGCGCCGCCGGCGAACCGAACAGCCACTTGGAGCCGAAACCCACCACCACCGGAGAGAGCACGGCCAGCAGGCCCGGCACCACCATGCGGCGGATCGCCGCCGCTGTGGAGATGTCCACGCAGCGGGCATAGTCGGCGCGGGCCTTGCCCTCCATCAGTCCCGGAATGGTACGGAACTGCTGGCGCACCTCCTCGATCATCTCGAAGGCCGCCGCACCGACGGCCTTCATCGCCATTGCGGAAAAGACGAAGGGCAACATCGCACCGAGCAGCAATCCGGCAATGATCTCCGGCTGGGCGAGGTCCATGCTCATCGGCTCACCACCCCGGGAAACCTGGGTCTGGAATGCATTGAACAGGGCCAGGGCGGTCAGCGCAGCCGAACCGATCGCAAAACCCTTGCCGATGGCGGCAGTCGTATTGCCCACCGCGTCGAGATTATCGGTGCGCTCGCGCACCTCGGGGGGCAGTCCGCTCATCTCGGCGATGCCGCCGGCATTGTCCGCAATCGGCCCGTAGGCATCGACGGCGAGCTGGATGCCGGTGGTCGAAAGCATCCCCAGCGCCGCGACGGCGATGCCGTAGAGCCCTGCCAGGCGGTGAGCGATCAGAATCGCCATGACGATCCAGATCACCGGCAGCGCGCAGGAGGCCATGCCCACCCCTAGACCGGAGATGATGTTGGTCGCCGCACCCGTGGCCGAATCCTTGGCGATGCCCTGAGCCGGACCACGATCCTTGGAGGTGTAGTACTCGGTGGTCAGGCCCACCAGGGCACCGGCAATCAGACCGCCGACGGTGGCGGCAAAGATGCCGCCCCAGCTCACCGGATCGGCTCCCTCCCGAAAGACGATCCCGCCCTCGGGAACCAGGGCCCGAATCACGAAGAATGCCGCGAGCACCATCAGGCCACCGGAAACGAACATCCCGGTATTCAGTGCTTTCTGGGGGTTGCCCCCCTCCTTGACCCGTACGAAGAAGGTGCCGATGATCGAGGCGATGATGCCGACTCCCGCCAGTCCCAGGGGCAGGAGCGTCGCTTCCTTGAAGCCCACCGTGGCCGCCGCTCCGATGACCATCGAACCGACGATCGCCCCGACATAAGACTCGAAGAGGTCGGCGCCCATGCCGGCGACGTCCCCGACGTTGTCGCCCACGTTGTCGGCGACCACCGCCGGGTTGCGGGGGTCGTCCTCGGGGATGCCCGCCTCGACCTTGCCGACCAGGTCGGCACCGACGTCCGCCGCCTTGGTGTAGATCCCGCCGCCGACACGCGCAAACAGGGCGATCGAGGAGGCCCCGAGGGAAAAGCCGGCGAGAATCGTCACCACGTCGGGCAGGCTGCGCCCGGCCATCGGCTCGACTCCCAGAATCGGCGTCGCCCAGTAAAGGGCGAACAGCCCTCCCAGACCGGCGACGCCCAGACCCACCACCGACAGCCCCATCACCGAGCCGCCGGTGAAGGCCACCGAAAGGGCATCGTTGAGGCTCGAGCGCGCCGCCTGGGTGGTCCGCACGTTGGCCGCGGTGGCCACGCGCATGCCGAAATAGCCCGCTGCCGCGGAGCAAAAGGCGCCGACGACGAAGGACAGGGCAATCAACGGGTGCCGGAAATTGCCATCCGTACCGCCGCCCAGATTGCCGAGCACGAGCAGTACCGCCACCGCGATCACGAAGATCGCCAGCACCTTGTACTCGCGCGCCAGGAACGCCATCGCGCCCTCGCGGATCGCAGCAGCGATCTCCGCCATCTTGCTGTCGCCCGCATCGGCGCGATTGACCTTCAAGGTCCGCACCCAGGCGAACACCAGCGTCACCAGGCCCAGGATCGGTACTCCGTAGAGAATCACGTCCATTCTCGTCAAACCTCCCTCATCGAGCCGCCGCGGGCCTTCCGGCCGCGACCTGCCGAGGCCTAATCCCCGGTCGGCTCGCTGGTCTTCCTGTTGAACCGGCCCATCGCCGCCTCCACACCTTCGGCGACGATCGCCTCGACGGCCACAGCCCCGATCTCCACTGCCTCAGCCAGCGCCGCAGCCTCCTCGGCGGAAGGCCGGCTGAGTACATGGTGGGCCATCTTCGCACCACCACCCGGCGGCCGTCCGATTCCCAGGCGCACCCGCACGAAGTCCCGGGTACCCAGGTGAGCCGCAATGGAGGTCAGGCCATTGTGACCGGCGAGCCCTCCACCCGCCTTGATGCGCACCACGCCGGGCGCCAGGTCGGCCTCGTCGTGGACCACCACCAGGTCGGCGGGCTCCAACCCGTGGTAGGCGAGCAGCGGCCGCGCCGCCTCGCCGGAAAGATTCATGAAGGTCAGGGGTTCGGCCAGGATCACCGGAGTGCTCCCGATCCGCCCCTTGCCGTAGCGCGCTCGGTGACGCTGCCGGTCAAGATCCACTCCGTGGCGGCGAGCCACTTCCTCGACTACCGCGAAACCCACGTTGTGACGGGTCCCGGCATACTCCGGTCCGGGGTTGCCCAGCCCGAGAATCAACATGCCGGCCGCATCACCTCGCTGCTATTCTTCTTCCGTCTCGGCCTCGGCGGCAGCAGCAGCCTCGGCTTCGGCCTCGGCGGCGGCGGCCTCAGCCTCGGCCTCCTCCTCCTCGGAAGCCGACTTGCCGGCGCACACGCAGATCGTCTCGGTCGGAGGGCTGACCAGCTCCACCTTTTCCGGCAGCGGCAGGTCCTTGGCCTCGAGGTGCTGGCCGACGTGCAGCTCGCTGATATCCACCGGCAAGGTGTCGGGAATCAGGCCCGGCAGGGTCTTGACCTGCACCTGACGGTTGACGAAGTCGATCAGACCACCCTCGGTCTTGACCCCCACCGGAGTCCCCGTCAGTTCCACCGGCACGTTGACCACGATCAGCTCGTCGAGTTCGACCCGGACGAAATCCGCATGCAGCAGGGCTTCGGTGGCAGGGTGCCGCTGCACATCGCGCAACATCACCATCCGCTTGAGTTCCCGGTCACCGACCTTGAGCTGAATCAGGGTGTTCCAGCCCCTGGGCGAGTCCAGCACGGCCTCCACCGGGCGGGGATCCACCTGAACGCTGACCGGGTCCCGACCACCGCCGTAGACCACCGCGGGAATCTTCCCCGCCTTCCTCAGCCGACGGGAGGCGTTTTTGCCCTCGGCGTCTCTCTCGATGACTTCGATGTGGAATTCCTGGCTCATGGTCAAAGCCCTTCCTCGAACCGTGGTCGTCCCGCTGTTCGTCCACCGCCCCGGGGCTCAGACGAACAGGGAACTGATCGATGAGTGCGTGTGCGTCCTCTTGATCGCCTCGGCCAACAGCCAGGCCACCGAAAGGACCTTGATCTTGCCACCCTCGCGCCGCCCCTCCCCGGGTGGGTAGGTATTGGTCACGGCGATCTCGGCGACGGGGCATTCTGCCAGCCGCTCCATGGCTTTGCCAGAAAGAACCGCATGGGTGAAACAGCCGCGCACCGAGCGGGCCCCGTTGTCCAGCAGGGAGCGGGCGGCTCCCACCATGGTGCCCGCAGTATCGATGATGTCATCGACGATGATGCAATCCCGTCCGGCGACTTCTCCGATCAGGTGAATCGACTCGGCCACGTTCGGTCCTGTTCGCCGCTTGTCGACGATCGCCAGATCGGCCCCCAGGCGTTTGGCGTAGAACCGAGCCCGCTCGACCCCCCCCGCGTCCGGCGAGACGATCGTCGGTTTTTCCAGCGGCAGCTCCGACAGGTAGTCCACGAACACGGGAGCAGCGTAGAGGTGATCGACGGGAATGCTGAAAAAACCCTGGATCGCCGGGGCATGGAGATCCATCGCCAGCACCCGATCGGCCCCGGCGGACTGAATCAGATCGGCCACCAGTTTGGCGCTGATCGGCACCCGGGGCTTGTCCTTGCGCTCCTGCCGGGCATAGCCGTAGTAGGGAACCACGGCGGTGACCCGCGCCGCCGACGAGCGCTTGAAAGCGTCGAGCATCAGCAGCAACTCGAGCAGATTGTCGGCTGGCGGCGAGATCGGCTGGATCAAGAAGACATCGGCGCCACGCACGTTCTCCATCACCTGGCAATGGATCTCGCCGTCGCTGAAACGTCCGAGTTCGATCCGACCTTCGGGCAGACCCAACACCTGGCAGATGTCCTGCGTCAGAGCTGGATGCGCCGTTCCCCCGAAGACCTTCATGGCACCGAAGGCCGCGCTGTTGACCGTTTCTACCACTGCGTCTGTCCTTGGCGTCCCCGCGACCGGCGGGAGCGCACTGAGCTAGATCCCTGGGTGACCGGGCCTTCCACCACTGCCGGCCGGCGTCTCAGGCAACGGCTGCGCGGCGCCCGATGGCGGACCGTCCAGCTCTGCGCCCGCCTCTCTCGGACGGCGAATCCTCCGTGCCACACTGCCCGCCGCCAGCACTTCCTCGTACTTCGCCAGCACCTTCTCCTCGATCATCCGCCGGGTGTCGCTGTTGAGCGGATGGGCCACGTCCCGGAATGCGCCGTTCTTTCTCCTCTTCGAGGGCATGGAGATGAACAAGCCGCTCTGCCCGGCGATCACCTTGATGTCCGACACCATGAAGCACCTGTCGAAGACGATCGTCACGTAGGCCTTGAGCTTCTCTTCGTCGACCGGGAAGACGCGTACGTCGGTAATCTCCATTCGAGCCTACTCCTCCCCCACCGGACTGCTAGCCACCCGCAAACGCTCCACCTCGGCCCGCCGGAGCGTGCGGGAAATCTGGATCCAGGTTCTACTACCACCCTCCTCACCGAGACGCCCCGCGGCTGCCCGAGCGGAAGCCTCTGCAGCAAAGACGCCGTAGACCACCGAACCGCTGCCGGTCATGGTGGCCGCTGCCCCTTCTTCCTCCAGCCGGCGCAGCAACCCCGCGATTTCGGGCTGCAGCGCCCTTGCCGCCGGCAGCAGTTGATTGTCGATCGGCGGCAAGCCCTTGGCTCCATCCTGCAAGTAATGCAGGAACCGCTGGATATTAGGAGCTTTGCCTCCGGCCGTCAATCCCCTCCGCGCGCGCTCGAAAACCGCCGCCGTCGACAGCCCGCCCCCCCTGGCGACGAGCAGCGCCGGCGCGCCGGAACCGCGGGTGCGGGAGGGGATGGAAGCGATGACCACGGCGCCGTCGGTCAGGGTGACTTCCTGGCCGTCGATGGTGGTGCCGGCGGGTCGGCTGTCGAT
>JALTMS010000285.1 GCA_027001345.1 Acidobacteriota bacterium
CGCTTGCGCATCCCGGTGGTCTACCTGGTGGACTGCTCCGGCCTCTTCCTGCCCGAACAGGCCCGAACCTTCCCCGGGCTGACCGGCGCGGGGGCGATCTTCAAGATGAACTCGCGGCTGTCGGCGGCGGGCGTGCCCCAGGTGGCGGGAGTGTTCGGCGACTGCATCGCCGGCGGCGGGTACATGCCGATCATCAGCGACGTGGTCTACATGACCGAGCAGGCCTACATGGTCATCGCCGGTGCAGCGCTGATCAAGGGCGCCAAGAGCCAGAAGATCACCTCCCTCGACATCGGCGGCCCCGACGTGCACGTGCACCTGTCGGCCTGCGCCGACTACCGGGTCAAGGACGACCCGGACTGCATCGCCCGCATCCGCCAGGAAATCAGCACCCTGCCCAGCCCCGCCGCGGACTACTACCGCCGGGGTGCCGCGCCCGCCGCCCCGGCCTTTCCCTCCGGCGAGCTGGCCTCGGTCTTTCCCCCCGACTACCGCCACGCCTACGAAATCCGGCAGGTGCTCGCCCGGCTGCTCGACGACTCCCTGTTCCGGGAAGTGCTGCCCGAAACCGGCCGCGACATGGTCTGCGGCGTGGGCCGCATCTCCGGCCTGTGGGTCGGCCTGATCGCCAACAACCCCCAGCTCTCCGAGCACCCCGAACTGGCCGGCGAGAAACGCCCGGGGGGCATCCTCTACCGGGAAGGCATCGCCAAGATCAGCCAGTTCTCCCGGGCCTGCAACGACGACGGCCTGCCGCTGATCTGGTTGCAGGACGTCTCCGGCTTCGACATCGGGGTCGAGGCCGAAAAACGCGGCCTGCTGGGCTACGGCTCCTCGCTGATCTACACCAACTCCACCAACACCGTGCCCATGGCCACGGTGCTGCTGCGCAAGGCCTCCGGCGCCGGCTACTACGCCATGGCCGGTCTGCCCTATGAACCGGTGATGCAACTGGCCACCCCCATCGCCCGTCTGGCGGTCATGGAGGGCCGCACCCTGGCCATCGGCGCCTACCGCACCCGCCTCGACGACAACTTCGAGATCATCGCCGACAGCAAAGAAGAGCGGCAGGAGATCGCCCGGGGCATGCAGGAGGTGGAAGATCGCATCACCGCCGACATGGATCCCCACAAGGCCGCCAGCCAGATGGACGTGGACGAAGTGATCAAGGTCGGAGAAGTGCGGGACTATCTGGCCGCCTTCGCCGAGATGGCCTACCAGTCCATCGGTTACCGCACGGTGCGCAACCCCCGCATCTGGTCCCTGCACGATCTGGTGCTGCTGGCCGACGAACCCCGCTGAGCGCGCAACGGTGCAAACCGTTTGATCGCGGCCGCGCCGCGATGCTGTAAGATGCTCGGTGCAGCCCGACAACTCGAACGCCCGATACCCGACGGAGCGGTGGATGAACTCACGCGTGGTCACTTTCCAGAAATGGATGCTCGAAAACGAGGACTTTCTCGAGTCCCTCGGCCGGCATGCCGCCCGCCGCATCGCCGACTCCATCATGGAGAGCGGCGAGGTGGACTGGGAAGAAGTGATCGACGGGCTTTCCCAGGACATGGAGCGCGAGATGAACTGGTTCGCGCCGCGTAACCAGGCCTGAACCCGGCAAGGAGCGATCGGCATGGTCCGGCCCAGCCTCCCGGCATTGATCACCCCAGGCCAGGCGGGCCAGCGGCAGATCGCCGCTCCCGTCCCCGGACGCATACGCTGGCACCGCCTCGAAGGCGAGGTGGTCACCACCGGTAGCCGGCTCGGCGTACTCACCGAAAACGAGCGCCACTTCGATCTGGTCTTCCCGCGCGCCCAGCCGGCTCAGCTCGAGCAGGTGTTGCTGACCAATCCTTCGACGATCTGCGAATACGGACAGGTGCTGGCAGTGGCGGTGGCCCCCAGCGGTATCGACGTCGGCGAGAGCGAGAGCAGAAGCGCCGCGACGGCGTCCTTCGAGGTCCGTTCCCCGACCCACGGCACCTTCTACCGGCGCCCGTCTCCCGACAGCCCGCCCTACGTGGAAGTGGGCGCCGAACTCGAGCGGGGCGACACCCTCGGCCTGGTGGAAGTGATGAAATGTTTTTCCCCCATCGCCTTCGAGCCGCCGGCGGGCAGCGAGCGCGCCCGAGTCGTCGAGATCGTCGCCGAAGACGGCACCGAGGTCCGCGCCGAACAGCCCCTGCTGCTCCTGGAACTGCTTTGACCCACCCTCCCCTGCTGGCCGCCGAGGGCCTGCGGGTACGGCTCGGCCGGCGAGAGATTCTTCGCGGTATCGATCTCGAGTTGCGAGCGGGCGAGTTGGTGGCCCTCGCCGGCCCCAACGGCGCGGGCAAGACCACCCTGATCCGCACCCTCGCCGGTCTGCTCCCCCTCGCCGGCGGCAGCGTCGCCATCGCCGGACGGCCCGCCACCGATCTCTCCCGCCGGGATATCGCCCGTCACCTGGCCTACCTGCCCCAGGACGGCACGTCGACCTTCGCATTGAGCGTCGAGCAAACCGTGCTGCTCGGCCGCTACGCCCATGCCGGCGCCCTGCGCGGCTACTCCCGCACCGACCTGCGAGCCGCTGAGGAGGCGATGGCCGTCTCCGATGTCGGCCACCTGCGCCGGCGCCTGCTGCCCACCCTTTCCGGAGGCGAGCGGCGCCGGGTCTTCCTCGCCCGGGCCATCGCCCAGGGCTCCGAAGTGCTGGTGCTCGACGAACCCACCTCGGCCCTCGACGTGGGTCATGCCTGCTCGGTGCTCGCCCTGCTCAGGGAGCTGGCCGACGCAGGCAAGGCCGTGATCTTCTCGCTCCACGACCTGGCCCTCGCCCTGCGCGGACCCGAGCGGCTGCTGCTGATGGATCGGGGTGAGATCGTCGATCGCGGTGCTCCCGAGGCCGTACTCACCGGCCCCCGCGCCCGGCAGGCCTTCGGCATCGATCTGAAGGTGACCGGCGATCCTCCGGGAGTGCTGCCCGGATCGTCGTAGCAGACCGCCGTTGCGGCAGCCGGAAACACCGGCCGCAGGTCCGCTCCGTCACTCTCTCTCGATTATCTGCGAAGCGAACCCTCGGCTCCCAGGCGCGAACCGAGCTGGCGACGAATCACCCGGTCGAGTTCCTCTCGGCCGATGGGTTTGGTCACGTAGTCGTCCATCCCCGCATCGAGGCATCGCTTGCGATCTTCCTCGAAGGCGTGGGCCGTCATGGCGATGATCGGCAAGCGCCGGCCCGGCTCTTCCGCGGCTCGAATGCGGCGCACCAGCTCGAGTCCATCGACCTCGGGCATTTGTATGTCACTCAGCAGCAGGTCGAAGTCCCCCGACGCCAGTGCCTCGAGAGCCTCGGTGCCGTTTTCGGCGGTGACGACCCGGTAGCCGAGATCCTCCAGGGTCCGTACTGCCACCATCCGGTTGACCGGGTTGTCTTCGGCGAGAAGCACGCGCACCCGCGCCCGCTCGTTCGACTCCGAAT
Organism: Acidobacteriota bacterium; assembly: GCA_027001345.1. Taxonomy (GTDB): domain Bacteria; phylum Acidobacteriota; class Polarisedimenticolia; order J045; family J045; genus JALTMS01. The sequence continues at coordinate 3,455 of JALTMS010000285.1, forward strand.
CGCGATCCTGCGCCGAGTGCCGTCGGGGCCCCTCCACGGGCGAGAAATCGGTGCCGGCCATGGTGCAGACGGCGGCCTGAAGCAGCCACGAGGGCTTGACCGGCAAGGACAGGGAATTGCCAAAACCCGCCCGGCGAAAATGCTGGGCATCGCCCCGCGATCCGAGCTGACGGACGAGCAACGCCGGTGTTCCCTCCGGCAGACCCGAGCGCACGATCTCTTCGAGCAGCCCTTCCGGATCGACCGAGGCCCCACGTGCCACGACGATCAGCAGCGCCAGCGGATCGCTCTGGGCGCCGAGGACCGTGGCGACCTCCATCGCATCCGCCGCCACCAGCACGCGCAGTCCGGCGTCTCGAAGCTGGCGTGCCAGAATCCGACAACCCTCCGTGTCGCGATCGACCAGCAGGACACCACTGCCGCTGACCGCTTCGGGCAAGAGATCGATCAGGCGACCCTGCTCGAGCTGGCAGGCAAGTACCGCGGTGAACCAGAAGGTCGAACCCTTGCCCTTCTCGCTGTCGACACCGATCTCGCCCCCCATCATCTCCACCAGTCTGCGGGAGATGGCCAGCCCCAGACCACTGCCCCCGTGGCGTCGGGCCTCGGTTTCATCGACCTGGGTGAAGGCCTCGAAGACCCGCTTCTGATCCTCCGGCGCGATGCCGATTCCCGTGTCCCGTACCTTGACCTTCAGCTCCATCCGGGATTCGTTCAGGCAGCGGCCTCCCACCTCGATGCTCACCGCTCCCCGCTCGGTGAACTTGATCGCGTTGTTGACCAGGTTGATCAATACCTGGCGGAAGCGTCCCGCGTCGCCGACCACTTCCCGGCGCAGCCGGGGATCGATGTAGCAGGAGAGGGTCAGGCCGGCCTCACGGGAGCGCTGGGCGAGGATGTCCACCACCTGCTCGATGATCGGCACCAGGTCGAAGGGTTCCGACCGCAGATCCATCCGCCCGGCCTCGATCTTGGAGTAGTCGAGAATGTCGTCGATCACGTAGGCCAGGGATTGCGCGCAGGTCTTGGTGGTCACCGCGTACTCGAGCTGCTCGGTATCGAGGCGGGTGCGCAGGAGCAGGTCGGTCATACCCATGATCCCGCCCAGGGGCGTGCGGATCTCGTGGCTGACGTTGGCCAGGAACAGGCGGCGCGCCTCGTTGCTCCTGAGGGCGATTTCCCGGCTACGAATCAGATCGACGGTGGAGAGATAGCGCTTGTAGGTGTTGATGCCCAGATAGATGCCGTAGACGATCAGCATCACGGCGGTCATCCGCGCCGCCCAGGTATCGACCCAGAACATCACGGCGATTCCCGAGAGCATCATCGGCACGCCGTAGAAGGTGATCGAGAGCGGGTCGAAATAGAGCGACTGGCAGGCGCCGGAAACCATCCCCACCAGCACGAAGACCAGAATCGACCGCGGCTCGGGATCGACGCTGGCCATCGACCAGCCCAGGCCCACCGCCCAGGTCAGGCCCGTGGCGAGCACCAGGACGCGGGCGACGGGGAGCTTGTCGAGGGGAAACGGCCGAGGCGCCGCCTGCATCCACAGATAGCGGCCGGCGCTGAGCACCGCGAGTACGGTGGTCCAGACCAGCAGGCCCGGCGGATCTTCCCACCAGAGGAGCAAACTCACCAGACCCGCCACTCCGACCTGAGTCAGAGTCGCTGCCCGGCTGCGATCGATCAGATCGTTGGCCAGTTGCTGGGCCACCGGCTGCTGCACGCACGCTCCCCGGAAGATCCATCTCCCTGCAAAACAATGTGGTTCCCGGCAGGCGGGAGGTCAATCGAAGGGAGTGCTGCTCACCGAGACGACGCGTCCTGGCTGGAGTCGCCCGAAAGCAGGGCAT
>JALTMS010000286.1 GCA_027001345.1 Acidobacteriota bacterium
CTGACCTGACGCTCACACTGGTCAACCACGATCACGTACGCCTGGCCTGGAGCGCAGTGGCCGGAGAGGACAGCGCACGGATCTACCGCTCGACCTCTCCCCTGCCCGGCGACTTCAGCCGCTACGATGAAACCGCCGAAGACTTCTACGAAGACCGACACCAGGGCGCTGATCCGCAGAACTTCTTCTACCTCGTGCGTGCCGCCAATGCCTGCGGGCAGGAAGGCCCCTGATGAGGCTTAATCTCGGGTTGGTCCGGAGTAAGCGAAACTCGCGACCGGCGCTCAGGACTTTTCCCGGTAACCGAAGATGCTGAAGAACCAGATCACGGTTCCCAGCAGCCAGAGCAGGCAGAACGTGGCGGCATAGAGCGAGCCGGCACGGATGCCGAAGTACGTGCCCACCATGGCCCCCAGGGCGAGCAGCGTGGCTGCCGTGGCCTCCAGACCGCGCCGGCCCGCTGCCTGGCGCCGTCGCCCCCCCTTGCTCCTGGCCCGCAGGCGGCGCCGCTGATTCGTCCTGACCATCACAATTGCCTCCTCCGGCTTCGACGGCCGGTCCGCTGCATTGTATTCTTCTCCACCGGAAGCGTCTGCCACATCACTTCCGATGCGGCAGGGCGGCAGGCCGGAATGGTGAAACCATGCTCAACGCCCCCGCCCCCCGAGTCCTTCGCAATCTAGGCTGGGCCCTCGCTGTGACGGCGCTGCTGGCCGGCTGCAGTGGCGACGAGGGGGTTCGCTCCTACCAGGTCCCCAAGTCCTCGACTCCGGCAGCCGCTGGCGAAGACGGCCATGACCACAGCCACGAGGAAGAGATCCACTGGCACGCTCCCGCCAACTGGCAGGCGGCCCCGGGCTCGTCTCTACGGCTGGCCAACTTCCGTATCCCCGAAGCAGGTCCCAGCGCCGAATGCTACGTGGTGATCCTTGCCGGCGATGGCGGCGGCGAGGCGGCCAACGTCAACCGCTGGCGAGGTCAGCTTGGCCTCGAGCCCCTCGACGCGGCGGCCATCGCCCGCGAGGGCAAGGACGGCCGGGCCGGAGCCGGCCCCTACCGCTATTTCCGCGTGGTCAATCCCGCGCAGCCCGGCAAGGCCATGCTGGCCGCCATCCTGCCCCTCGGCGGGCGTACGGCCTTCGTCAAGCTGCTCGCTCCGGCGGACAAGATCGACGCGCTGACGCCTCAATTCGTCGCCTTCTGTGACTCCCTCGAACCGGCGTCGGCTCATTCCTGAAGCCGCTGCTGTCAACGGAGAGACGTCCATGCTGAAAAGGGCTCTCGCTTTCCTCTCCCGCGCGGAGATCTTCACCTTCGCCTGCGCCTGGCTGATCGTGCTACTGATCATCGGCACCCTCGCCCAGCGCAGCATCGGCCTCTACGGCGCTCAGGAAAAGTACTTTTCTTCCTGGATCACGATGGTCGGCGTGCTACCCCTGCCCGGTGGCCGCCTGACGATGCTGGTGGTCTTCGTCAACCTGCTGGCCTATCTCGCACAGCCCTCGGCCTGGAATCTGCGCCGGGCAGGTCTGCTGGTAGCCCACGCCGGTGCCCTGCTGCTGCTGATCGGAGGCATGCTCACCGCCTACTTCAGCAACGAGGGCAACATGATGATCGCCGAGGGCGAGGCCTCACGCATCGTCGCCGACGACCGCGCCAAAGAGGTGGCCTTCATCGACACCAGCCCGGCGGACCACGACTCTGTACTGGCCTACAGCCAGCAGTGGCTCGAACCCGGCCGCCAGATGAAGCTTCCCATCGAGGGGGTCACGGCGGAAGTGCTGCATTTCTACCCCCAGGCCCAGGCTTTCCGTCGAGACAATCCGGCCCCTGATCCGTGGCGGGGTCTCGGCCGCATCGCGCGAGCCGAACCGGTGCTCCACCCCGGTGACGACGAATTCGGCTCGGCGGCCGTGCTGCGCATCGCAGGCGCCGGCCAGGAGATCGACGGCCAGTACCTGCTGGTGGAAAACGCCCGCCAGCCCGACGTCATCACCATCGGCGGCAAAGCGATCCGCCTCGAACTGCGACGCGAGCAGCGGATCTTGCCGTTCAGTCTCGAGCTGATCGACTTCGAGAAGAAGGTCCACCCGGGCACCCGGATGGCCAGCGCCTATAGCTCGACGGTCAACCTGCTCGATTCGGGCACCAGCCGCCGGGTGGTGATCAGCATGAACGAGCCGCTGCGCCACAAGGGCTACACCTTCTACCAGTCGTCCTACATCGAAGGCACCCCGGAGATCACTGTGCTGGCGGTGGTCAAGAACTACGGCCGTCTGTTCCCCTACATCTCGAGCCTGGTGATGTGCTTCGGGCTGTTGATCCACCTGGCCCAGATGCTCGCCCGTTCCCGAGCCGCGGCCCGCAAGGAGGCGATGCCATGAAGAAGACGAGCTGGCTCCTGATCCTGCTCGCCCTGCTCCCCGGCGCGGCACTGGCCCAGGAGATCATCGGCGAGTTGCCCGTCCAGCACCAGGGCCGTATCAAACCCCTCGACACCTTCGCCCGGGTCCATCTGCTGGCCTTCTCGGGCAAGCGCAGCCCCAAGGGCGCGACTCCCGAGCAGTGGCTGCTCGACGTGCTGACCCACCCCGACGGATCATCACCGATGCGGGTGTTCAAGATCCGCTCACCGGAAGTGGTCATCGCCCTCGGCCTGCCCGAGCGTGAAGACCGGCTCTACAGCTACTCGGAAATGGTGGAGGCCATCGGCCCCCAGGAGGGTAGCCTGCGTGAGCTGCTCCAGCGGGAAGAGGAAGAACGGACCTATGTCGAGAACCAGCTCGTCGAGGCCTACCGCAACGTGCTGCGATACCAGGAGATTTCTCGCTCGGCATCTTGTCTGCTGCCGCTGCTGAAGATCGAAGACCCCGAGCTGGCACGCGAAACCGGTCTTCCCACCGACCAACTGATCTCCTACCGTACCCTGGTCCGACACTTCGGCGTGATTCGCGGCCACCTCGACACTCTCGGACATCTGCCCCAGGACCAGTGGTCCGATGCGCAGAAAGCTCTGGTCCGGCTGGTCAACGCCGTCAACCGAATCCAGGAAGACCGTTTTGCCCACATCCTCTCGATCATTCCGCCGGAATCCTCAGAGGATATCGACGCGACCAAGTGGCTGTCTCCCTGGGAGGTGGTGGGCACGGCCCAGGACACCGGCCTGGCGGCCAAGATCCTCGACGGATGGGAGACCCTGCTCGCCGCCCGGCGCAACGACGACCAGGCCAGTGAGAACGAAGCGGCGATCGAAGTCCGAGCAGCCATCCGCGGCGCGCTGCCGGATTCCCGGCTCGAACGCATCGATCTGGAAAACTGGTACAACCGAATGGACCTGTTCTACAAGAGCGTGGCGTTCTACATCCTGGCTTTCCTCCTGCTGGCCACGAGCTGGATGATCGCTCCCCGTCTGCTGCGCAACACCGCACTGATCTCCCTCGGCCTCGGCGTGGCGCTGCACATCGCGGGCCTGATCTGCAGGATGATCATCATGGGCCGCGCACCGGTGTCGACGCTCTACGAATCGGTGGTCTTCGTCGGCATGGTCGCCGCCCTGACCGGCGCGGTGGTCGAGCTGATGCGACGTGACGGCTACGGCATTCTCCTCGGCTCGATCGCCGGCGCGGTGTTGCACTTCGTCGGCTTCGGCAAGTCGGCCGACGGTGACACCATGGGCATGCTCGTCGCGGTGCTCAATTCCAATTTCTGGCTGGCGACCCACGTGGTGACGATCACCATCGGCTATGGCTGCTCGCTGGTCGCCGGCCTGGCGGGACATCTCTACCTGATCCTGCGAGCTTTCCGCCCCCAGGCCAAGGCTCGCCTCGACGTACTGAGCCGTAACATGGGAGGCCTGACGGTCGTCGCCCTGTTCTTTACCCTCTTTGGCACGATCCTCGGCGGGATCTGGGCCGATCAGTCCTGGGGCCGCTTCTGGGGCTGGGATCCGAAGGAAAACGGCGCCCTGCTGATCGTCATGTGGCAGTTGATGTTGCTCCATGGCCGACACACGGCCCTCTTCCGCCCCCGAGGCTTCGCCTTCGGGCTGGTGATCAACAACATCATCGTCGCCCTGGCCTGGTTCGGCGTGAACCTGCTCAACATCGGCCTGCACACCTATGGCTTTGCCGGCAATGTGGCGACCAACCTCGCCATCTTCTGCTTGGTGGAGCTGCTCTTCGGCGTGCTCTTCTACGGGTTGGCCTACCGTCGCGGCCAGCAGGAAGCCCGGGCCTGAACGAGCCGGTCGATCGTTCGCATCGCCGGCTCCACGTTGCGTACGATCCCGGGGGACGAGCGAGATCCTGGCAGGAAGTCATGCTTCCGAAGGGATCATCAACGAAGGTCAGGGTGTGGAGCACGCCACCGGGACGACGAGCCTGCCGGTCCGGCGCCGGCGAGCTGGGCCAGGGTGCGCAAGCCCCGGCTCTCGAGAAGCGAGGCCAGGGCTCCGAGCAGGGCGAGGGTCATGCGGGCGTCGGCCAGAGCCCGGTGGGCACCCCGGCTGGAGATGCCGAAGCGGCGGGTCAGGGCCCCCAGGCTGTTGCTCGGGAAAGAGAAGTGGGAGCGGGCCATCCGGCAGGTGTCGAGCACGGGCCGCTCGGGCAGTCGCGTCCCTGCCCGACGATACTCCTCCCGCAGGAAGCCCAGGTCGAAGCTCGCGTTGTGAGCCACCAGCACGCGGCCGTCGAGGAGCCGCTCGAGACGAGGGAGGATCTCGGAGAAACGCGGCTGACCACGCACCATCTGCGCGGTGATGCCATTGACCGCCGTGGCTCGCGGATCGAGAGGCCGACCTGGATCGATGAGTTGCTCGAAGTGGTCCACCTCCTCCAGACCGGAGGTCAGCACCACACCGATCTCGATCACTCTGTCGCCCCCCCGGGCCGACAGCCCCGTGGTCTCCACGTCGAGTACCGCCAGGGGCGCCTCGGCCAGGCAGCGCTGATCGCCGGTGATCATCGCCCCGAGGATACAGGATCGAACGCCTGGAAGGGAACGCTTCCAGACTCACCAGGGCAGCGCACCAGCCGAGGAGTTCACATTCTCTCGAACCACGCCGCTGGAGCACACCGCCCCGGGAGTCTCTGATGACAACTCGGGAGCCCTTTGCGGATCCGATACAAACGCCACAGGCAGCAACCGACAGGGATCCCGTCCAATGGGCCTGTCAGACTGTCGCCAGTCTTGCCGCGGCGCACAGCGGTCGGCACAGTCGTCGCAGCCCGAGCCGTTCACTCGCCGGCCACTGTTCATAGGGGCTCAAAAA
>JALTMS010000287.1 GCA_027001345.1 Acidobacteriota bacterium
GCTCCGCGGCGCGCTCGAGCGTTCCCAGGCGCGCTATTTCCGCCAGGTGTTCACCGGAGCTTCCTCCAACTGGGATTTGAACTACTACGAGGAACGACTCGGAGTCGGGCGCGTCCACGACCGGATCAACCTGCCGCTGAAGTGGTACATCGGTTCTTACGCGGAGTATCAGCGGCTGGTGAGCCGCTATCTGAGGGAGGAGTTCGAGGACGCCGAGAAGATCGCCCGGGCCGAGCAGGCCATCTTCCGCGTTTTCAACTACGACATGCAGGCCGTGGCCGATGCCTACGTGATGAGTCTGTTCGCCACCATGGGGCTGGATCTGGCGTCGATCCAGGTCGCTCCGGGTAACGACGTGGCCGATCACCTCGACCAGGCGAAGGCCGCTTTCAGCGACGTGGTGCACGAGATCGCCGACATCGCCCCGGAGGTCGCCGGCTCGTCCCGAGGCTTGCAGCAGGTCAGCTCGCACATGGTCGAGACCGCGGAATCCACGCTGGAGCGCTCGGCGGTGGCGGCCAGTGCCGCGACGGAAGTCAGCGCCAGCGTGCAGACGGTGGCTTCTGCGGCCGAGGAAATGGAAGCGGCGATTCGGGAGATTTCCAAGAGCACCACCGAGGCGGCGGGGATGACCCGCGAGGCCGTCGAGCAGGCCGGCCGGGCGGGGGAGACGATCGACAAGCTGGGTGTGAGCAGCACCGAGATCGGGCAGGTGATCAAGCTGATCACGGCCATCGCTCAGCAGACCAATCTGCTCGCGCTCAACGCGACGATCGAGGCCGCTCGCGCCGGGGAACTGGGCAAGGGCTTCGCCGTGGTGGCCAACGAGGTCAAGGAGCTGTCCCGGGAGACGGCCAGCGCCACCGAGGAGATCAGCAAGATCGTCCAGTCGATCCAGAGCGACACTCAGGTGGCTGTCGAGGCCATCGGCGCCATCTCGACGGTGATCGAGAGCATCGACGCGGTGCAGAGCACGATCGCCAGCGCGGTGGAGGAGCAGACCGTCACGACCTCGGAGATCAGCCGCTCGGTGGGGGAGGCGGCCCAGGGCAGCTCGCAGATTGCCGAGAGCGTCAGCGCCGTGGCCAGCACCGCGGAGAACGCCAAGCAGGCCTCGACCGAAACCGAACAGGCGGCGACGACCCTCGCCGGACTCGCCGAGCGCCTCGAGCGGGCCGCGGGCAAGTTCAAGCTGGAGTGAGTCGCTCGGCCCGCGGCCTTCCCGAGATCGTCAGGGCCCCTCGTACCAGTAGAGGAAGAGGCTGACCGACCAGCTCCCACGGTTGACCAGCACGTCGTAGTCCACGTCGTAGGTGCCGCCCGGAGGGAAGGCCGAGGTCAGGTCCAGGTCCTGGTCGCAGCCGGCATCGAGGTCGTAGTGGCAGGCGATCTGCCCGGGACACCAGCCGGCCCGGTTGAAGGTGCAGGAGGGATAGCCGCAGGAGTTCCAGTCCTGGCAGCCTTCGCAGAACAGAGAGCCTCGGGGGAAGCAGCAATTGCGCCAGGGGACCGTCTCCCAAACCGGGGATCCATCGACGATGATCTGGTTGGTGCGGTGGCAGAACTCGTCGCAGTTTTCGCACGAGCCGCCGGGGCAGTCCGCCGAGCCGCCGCAAGCCTCGCCATCGCGGGAACCACCGTCACAGATCGAATTGCCGCCGTGGCCGGTGGTGAAGAGCCTGGTGAAGACCTGGGTTGCGGTGGAGGGGATGCTCACCGTGGCGGTGGGAGGCTGGACCCCGCCGAAGAAGAGGGGAGCAAAGCCGTCCGCCGGTGGTTTGGGAGAGGCTTCCTCCGGACGCTTGCTGAAGTGGAAGTCGGTGGTGACCCACCAGCCGGCCGGCACGTAGCTGACGATCTCGGCGCCCACGTAGCGGGTTTGTCCGGCGAGCAGTGGGGCATAGGGCGTGATGTCCAGCTCGATCACCCGGGGCGGGACACGTCCGTTGCCGTCCGGCGGCGGGGCATCGGTGCCGAAGGGGGTGATGGCGCGGATCAACTCCAGGTTGCCGTGGGTGATGCAGCTTCCGCCGGTGTCGACGCAGTCGTCGAGCACCAGGAAAAGATGGGCGGTGCGGTCCCAGGGATCGCCGCAGGGGTTCCAGCCCGGATTCTGATCGCCGCAGCGGTCCGGGGCCGAGGGCCCGTCGCAGAGCCTCGAGTCCATCGTGAAGCTGACGGTCACCAGGCTCCAGTCGTCTCCCACGGGGAAGTCCACGGGGACCAGCTTCTGCCAGCCGTCCCGTCGGCCGATCTCGTCGCCCTGGGGCGGACAGCCCGCCTCACCCCAGCAGAGGTAGGACTCGTTGTGGGCCCGCAGGTCGATGGTGCCGCCGACGGGATCCACGTGTTCGTTGGAGAAGTCCGACTCGTTGCCGGCGGGGTCCACTGCGACGACTGCCGCAAACCAGTTGACGTTGGTTTCGAGTCCCGTCAGGGAGTGGCTCTTGGCCATCCCCACGTCATCGACGAACTCGTAGCCGCGGGATTGACGGCCGTAGTAGACCCGGTAGCCGGTGACCTGGTCCACCGGCTCGGCGTCGGTCCATTCCAGCTCGATGGTGGTGTCGGTCCAGTAGCCCGAGAGGGTCGGAGGGGTGGTGATGGTCGGATCCTGGGAGCGTGACTCGTTGCCTGCGGTATCGACTGCCGTGACGCGATAGTAGTAGTGGGTCGTGCCGCTGGCCGCACCCGGGTCGGTGAACGAGGTGGTCGCAGAGGTGCCGACTTGGTTGCTGCCCCCGCTCTTGTCGGGGACGAAATCCGGACTTTCCCCTCGGAATATCCGGTAATGGTCGATGGTTTCCGGATTGCCCGTCGCGTCGGTCGTCACTTCGTTCCAGCTCAACAACGCGTCGCCCGCGTCCTTGGTCACACTCAGGCCCGTGACCCGGGCTGGAGCGGTGACATCGGCGGCCAGAGTCAGAGCCGAAGCGGCGAGCAGGCCGAGGGTGCAAACCGCGACCGAGACGAGACGGTGGAAGGGTGAAAGTCGGACGCGCATGTTCGAGGCCTCCCTCGTCCGGGCAAACCTTCCCCCTCACAGCGCCCGGACAGCGGCGTCTAGGACTTACGCCGATCCCGGCTTCAGGTCAATCAGGACGATAGCGGAGGGTGAGCATGAAGCTGGTGAAGGACTTGTCTTTGCCGACCGGGCCGCCGAAATCGAGGCTGGTCAGATTCAGCGCGAAGCTGCCTCCGATACTGAGGTTTTCGTTGAAGCGGCGGTCGACTTGCAGGCCGAGGGGGAGGATCGTGCCCACGTCGTCGGCGTTGAAACGTCCGGCCCCGCTGCCGTGGTCGTAGTCGGCATAGATCAGGCCCAGGCCGATGAAGGGCGTGACCTCCACCGGATCGAGATCGAAGTGCCAGCGAGCGGTGGCCGCTCCGGACAGCAGGGTCAGGTCGCCGGTAGGAGAGAGTAGAAGATCACCGCCGACCGAGAAGGCGGGGGCCAGGTAGTACTCGGAGACCAGGCCCACGGCGAAGGCCGTGTCGTCCACCGTGCCCGAGAGCATGCCGATCTGCCCGGTGTAACCCCAGGACCCTACCTGGGCCCACGCCGGCGTGGCGGCACCGACGGCGAGGATCGTGACGAGGATCGTGGCGAACAGAAACGCTCTGATCAGAACGCTGGACCCATTACTTTGCATGACTGCCTCCGCTCGTCCCCGGGTTGTTTTCGGCCGGTTCATTCTAGCCTGCCTCGAGTGACTTGTCCTCGAAACGCCAGGTGGCGGCTGTCCGGCCACCCTGTCCGAAAGCCGGACGCCGCTCGGCCTGCCTGTCATGACCTGAACGACTTCTTGCAATCCCGGGCGCTGCCGGGTGGATCCCAGCGGTACGCAACGAACACGGCATCGGTCTTGCGTTAGCGGATAGCCGAACGGGGTCCGCCTCTGGACCATCCGACGGAAGGATGCCGCGATGCGATCAGGCCGCTTGTTGACAGTGATGACTCTTTCGGCCCTCCTGCTCTCGCCCGCCGGGCTGACGGCATCAGCGTATGCCGCCGCTCCGTTCGCCCCAGGAGCACCTGTCTTCCAGGGCGTGAAGGACAAAGGCAACAAGCACAAGCACCACAAGGCATCGCGGGATCTGGAACAGGAGATTGCCGAAGCTCTCGCGACCGCCGTGCCCAATGGCCCTGGAACGCGCCTGAGAGCGAGAGGAACAGCGGCAGCGCGGAGGGGGGACCGGTTCGCGAACCTGGTGCCGGGCGCCCCTGGAACGCGTCGGGTTCAAATGATGGTGCGTTACGCCGAGGGTCAGACGGCCCAGGATCTCGCCGCCCGGCTCGGTGTGAAGGTCAGCAAGGACCACCCGCGCTTCCGCATGGCCCTGGTGGAGATCGATGCCGGGCGCGCGATCGAGGTGCTCGACGATGCGAGCATCGACTTCGCCACCCCGAATCGCGAGCTGCGAGTGCTCGCCACTACGGGCGTGTCCGATGTTCCGGCGGCGGTTGCCGACGGGAATCTCTTTCCGCGAGCCAGCGCCTTCCAGATCGACCCCGACAGTCACCTGCGCGCGACGGTCGGTAGTCTGGACTTCGATCTCGCCCGCGAGGCGAAAGACAAGTCGCCCTACCAGGGCGAGGGTGTGACCGTGGCGGTGATCGACTCCGGTATCGCCGCCCACCCGGACTTCCTCGCGGCGGACGATCCGAGCAGCAGTCGCATCGTCGATTCGATCGACTTCACCGGACTCGGCGCGGGCACCGATGGCTACGGCCACGGAACCCATGTCGCCGGCATCGTGGCCGGCAACGGTGGACTCTCCCTCGGAAGCGGCCGGGCGCTGACCGGTATCGCGCCCCGCGCAAGCCTGCTCGATCTGCGCGTGCTCGGTGACGACGGCACCGGGACTCTGGACAATCTCCTCGAGGCCCTGGCCTGGCTGCTGGACAATGGTTCGGCCTATGGGGTGCGGGTCGTCAACCTCTCCGTGGGTACGGCTCCTTCGGAGACCTTCGAGACCGATCCCCTCTGCGTGGCCGTCGAGCAACTCGTCGATGCGGGCTTCTCGGTAGTCGTCGCCGCCGGCAACGTGGGCAAGGACAGCTCCGGGAACAAGGTCTACGGTGGGATTCTCTCGCCGGCCAACGATCCGCGGGTGATCACCGTCGGCGCGGCCAACACCTACCAGACCGACTCGCGCCTCGACGACACGGTCACCACCTACTCCTCCCGGGGGCCGACCCGCTCCTATCGCGAGCAGGACCTCGACGGCGACGGAACGATC
>JALTMS010000288.1 GCA_027001345.1 Acidobacteriota bacterium
GGGATGGGCCCGGCCCTGGCGGCGCCGAGCGCGAGCAGGGCGGCCGGAATTCGGGAGAGGGTCTGGCGGATTCTCGACATGGTCATCTCCTCATGGAGGGGGCTTACGAGTCTCCCTCATTCGGTATGTCGAGATATCACGAAAAGATCACGCGTTGATGGCGTTTCGTGGTGCGGTGGGGCCTTTCTCGGGCCACCGGGCGTGGGAGGAGCCGGCGGCGGCCGGCAGGGCTCAGTCGAGGGGCTCGAGGCGAGCGGTGAAGTGGCGCAGGAAGGGAGCCTCGTAGACCAGGCGCAAGCCGCGGATCGCTTCGCGGCGCTGGTAGACCTCGATGATCGCCTCGGCCACGTAGTCCAGGTGGCTCTGGGTGTAGACCCGGCGGGGGATGGCCAGGCGTACCAGCTCCATCGGGCCGGGCAGCGCCTCGCCGCTCTCCGGGTCCTTGCGACCGAACATCAGCGTGCCGATCTCCACCGAGCGGATGCCCGCCTCGTTGTACAGCTCGATGGCCAGAGCCTGGGCGGGGAACTCGAGGGGTGGGATGTGGGGCAGCATGGCTGCCGCGTCGATGTAGATCGCGTGGCCCCCGGGGGGTTGGATGATCGGTACGCCTGCATCGGTAATTGCTTGGCCCAGGTAGCTGGTGGAGACGATGCGGTATTGCAGGTAGTCCTCTCGCAGCACCTCCTCGAGGCCCGTGGCGATCGCTTCGAGGTCGCGGCCGGCCAGCCCGCCGTAGGTGGGAAAGCCCTCGGTGAGGATCAGCAGGTCCCGTTCCCGCTCGGCCAGGCGGTCGTCGTTGGTGCAGAGGAAGCCGCCGATGTTGACCAGGGCGTCTTTCTTGGCCGACATGGTGCAGCCGTCGGCGTAGGCGAACATCTCCCGGCAGATCTCACGGATCGAGCGCTCGGCCTGGCCCTCCTCCCGCTGCTTGATGAACCAGGCGTTTTCGGCAAAGCGGCAGGCGTCGATGTAGAGCGGAATGCCGTGGGGCTCGAGGATCGCCTTGATCTCCCGAATATTGGCCAGGGAGACCGGCTGGCCGCCCCCCGAATTGTTGGTCACGGTGATCATGCACAGGGGAATCCGCTCGGCGCCCACCTTGTCGATCAGCGCCGCGAGGGCCCGAGTATCCATGTTGCCCTTGAAGGGGTGCAGGGCTGCGGGTTGCCGGGCCTCGGCGATGGGCAGGTCCACCGCCTCGGCGCCGGCGTACTCGCAGTTGGCCCGGGTGGTGTCGAAGTGGGTGTTGTTGGGCACCACGTCGCCCTGCTTGCACATCACCGAGAAGAGAATCCGCTCCGCCGCCCGCCCCTGGTGGGTGGGGATCACGTGGCGGAAGCCGAAGATGCCTCGCACCGCGTCCTGGAAACGGTAGAAGCTCTTCGAGCAGGCGTAGGCCTCGTCGCCACGCATGATCCCGGCCCACTGCTCGGCGCTCATCGCCGAGGTGCCGGAGTCGGTGAGCAGGTCGATCAGCACGTCGTCGGCGCTGACCTGGAAGAGGTTGTAGCCCGCCTCGGCGATGATGCGCTCCCGCTCGGCGCGGGAGGTCATGCGGATCGGCTCGACGACCTTGATCTTGAACGGCTCGATGATGGTCTTCATCAGCGCAGGGCTCCGTGGTGCCTGTGGGCTACAGCCCGAACTTGGCGATGATGGCCTTCTTGTCCAGGCCGAGGATCCCGTGCTTGTCGCCGATCGCCTTGAACTTGACGAGAGCCGACTCGAGCATCGGGATGTCGTGGTCTGCCGAGAGCTGGGTGCGGATTCGCGCCTGGCCGGCAGGCACCACGGGGAAGAAGAAGCCGGTGACGTAGATCCCCTGTTCGTAGAGGTCCCGGGCGAAGTCCTGGGCCAGCTTGGCGTTGAACAGCATGATCGGCACGATCGGGCTGTCTCCCGCCTTGATCACGAAGCCCGCCTCGCTCAGACCCTGGCGCCAGAAGCGGGCGTTTTCTTCGAGGCGATCACGCCGCTCGGTGGTGGCGGAGAGAATCTCCAGCACCTTGAGGGAGGCGGAAATGATCGGCGGAGCCACCGAGTTGCTGAACAGGTAGGGCCGGGCCCGCTGCCGGCAGAGATCGACGATCTCCTGGCGTCCGGCGACGCAGCCGCCGCTGGCGCCACCGAGACCCTTGCCCAGGGTGGTGGTGATGATGTCGATCTTGCCCATCACGCCGAAATGCTCCGGCGTGCCGCGGCCGGTCTTGCCGATGAAGCCCGAGGCGTGGGAGTCGTCGACGAAGACCATCGCATCGTATTTCTGGGCCAGGGCGACGATCTCGTCGAGGGGAGCCAGGTCGCCGTCCATGCTGAACACACCGTCGGTGATGATCATCCGCAGGCGCTTGTCCTGGTGCTCCTCCAGCTTCTGCTCGAGGTGCTTCATGTTGGCGTGCTTGTAGGTGTCGTGCATCGCCTTGCACAGCCGGATGCCGTCGATGATCGAGGCATGGACCAGCCGGTCGGAGATCATCACGTCCTCGGGTCCCAGGATCGCTTCGAAGACCCCCGCGTTGGCGTCCATGCAGCTCGGGAAGAGGATCGTGTCCTCGGTGTCGAGGAACTCGCTGAGCGCGTGCTCGAGCTTGCGGTGGATGTCCTGGGTGCCGCAGATGAAGCGCACGCTGGACATGCCGTAGCCCCGGGCATCGAGGCCCTCGTGGGCCGCCCGAATCACCTCCGGGTGGGAGGACAGGCCGAGGTAGTTGTTCGAGCAGAGGTTGATCACCTCCCGCACCTCGGCGCCCTCCGGGTACTCGACCCGGATGTCCGCCGACTGGGGCGAGTGGATCAGGCGTTCTTCCTTGTACAGTCCCTTCTCGCGGATACCTTCCAGCTCGGCCCGAAAGGCTTCGCGCACCTGCTCCGAGTAGGCCATGGCTCGCTCCTCAGCCCAGGTGGCGCTGGACCAGCGTCATGATGCTGGTCACCGAGTTGAAGGCGTCGGGGGTGGCCTCCTCGTCGGGAATCGAGATCGAGTACTTCTTCTCCAGAAAGCGCTTGAGGCTGACCATGGAGAAGCTGTCGACGATGCCGCTGGTGATCAGGGGCGTCGACTCGTCGAGTTCCATGTCGTCGTCTTCTTCGTCGAGGTACTCGTTGCGAATGTAGTCGATGATCAGGTCCTTCATTTCCTCGGCCATCGCTCGGGCTCCTTCCTTTTGCTGGCTACCGATGGGTCAATCGTCCTCGAGGGTGCTGGTGTCACCGATCTGCTCGCCCGTTTCCCGGGCCTTGAGCAGGCGACGCATGATCTTCCCGCTGCGCGTCTTGGGCAACTTGTCGACGAACTCGATCTCCTGGGGCATGGCCAGGGGCGAGAGCTTCTTGCGGATGAAGTTCATGATCGAAAGCTCCACGTCGTCGCTCGGCTCCCAGCCGGGTCTGAGGGCCACGAAAGCCTTGACCACCTCCATGTTCACCGGGTCCGGCTTGCCGATGGCCGCCGATTCGGCGACGGCCTCGTGCTCGAGCAGGGCGCTTTCGATCTCGAAGGGCCCGACCAGGTGACCCCCCGTGTTGATCACGTCGTCGTCCCGCCCGCAGAACCAGAAGTAGCCGTCCTCGTCGACGCTCGCCCGGTCGCCGCAAATGTACCATCCCCCCAGGAACTTGCTGTAGTACGTGGCGGTGTTGTTCCAGTAGGTGCGCATCATGCTCGGCCAGGGGGGCTTGATGGCGATCATCCCCACCTGGCCCGGCTCGCGCAGCTCCTCGCCGGTTTCGGGGTCGACCACCGCGGCGGTGACGGCGGGAAAGGGCCGGCCCATGGAGCCGGGCTTGACCGGCAGCCCCGGGCGGTTGGTGATCATCATCGCCCCGGTCTCCGTCTGCCAGAAGGTGTCGTGGAAGTCCAGGCCGAAGGCCTGGCGGCCCCAGAGCACCCCTTCGGCGTTGAGGGGTTCGCCCACCGAGCACATGTGCCGCAAGGCCGACAGGTCGTGGCCCCGGGTGGCCTCCGCGCCGTCCTTCATCAGCATCCGGATCGCGGTGGGAGCGGTGTACCACACGCTGACCCGGTGGCGGGCCATGGCGGCGTACCAGCGCTCGCTGGAGAAGCCCGCGTCGAGGACGAACTGGGTCACCCCCAGTGACCAGGGGCCGATGATCCCGTAGCTGGTGCCGGTGACCCATCCCGGGTCGGCGGTACACCAGTAGACGTCGTCTTCCCGCAGGTCCAGCACCACCTTGGAGGTCAGGTACTGGGCGACCACCGAGCCGTGGACGTGGAGCGCGCCCTTGGGCTTGCCTGTGGTGCCCGAGGTGTAGTGCAACACCGAGGGGGACTCGCCGAAGGTGCGGGCGACGGGGAAGTCCTTGCGGCGGCCGTCGTCCATCGAGAAGGCCACCTCGCCCGATCGCAGGGGCTTGCCGGCGGGGTCGTGGTCGATGACCACCACCGTGTGCAGGGAAGGCACCCGCTCGCGGATCCGCCGCAGCTTGCCCAGGTGCCGCCGCTGGGTGATCACGCAGGATGCCTGGCTGTCGTCGATGCGTTGGAAAAGAGCCTCCTCGCCGAAGGCCGAGAACAGGGGCTGGACCACGGCTCCCAGGCGCAGGATGCCGAGGAAGCCGATGTAGAGTTCCGGGACCCGGTCGAGGAACAGGCAGACCCGATCGAGGGGCCGGATGCCCGCCTCCGCCAGAAACGCCGCCCAGCCGCAGGACAGTTCCTTGAGGTCCTCGAAGGTATAGGTGCGGGGGTCGCCGGCATGCCCCTGATGGATCAGCGCGGGCCGCCCGCCCCGGCCGAGGCGGAGATTGCGGTCGGTGCAGATCTCCGCGATGTTCATCGGGCCCGAATCGCTCAGGCCCAGTTCTCCTGCCCCCCGGCTCCAGGTGATGGAGTCGCCCTGCACGATCTTGCTCTCGCCGCTCACCTTGCTGTCTCCTCGGCGGGGGCGCCGACCCCCCTGTTCCAGGCTCGAAAACGGGTGGGAAAAGGTAAAAAACCCGCCGGGTGACCCGACGGCGGCTGTCGATTATTCAGGCTGGCTTACAGTTTAGCATGCCCCCGGGATCGTTCCAGCCCTCCTATCCCTACGATTCGCGCGTAGGAGCGGGGTGCACCCCGCCCAGCCGTTGTCGTGAACGGCGGTGCGTGGTGGGGCCGCGGTTTCGTTGCGGGCCGGCACCCGGCACCGCTCGCCTCCAGCGCCGCAGGGCCGGGTATACCCGGCCCCTAC
>JALTMS010000289.1:0-4859 GCA_027001345.1 Acidobacteriota bacterium
TGCTTCTGCTTCTTCCCCTCTTCGTAGACCGTGTTCTCGTACGACTGGAGATCACTTACGGGCCTACCACGACTGTCGGTAACTCGGATGCGGACCTCGACCAGATTGACGTTGAGTTCTTCCTTTTTCTTCGTCGTGATCGGCTTCTGATCTCTGGACGGCCCGACGGCCACCACGGAAGGGACGCTGCCGGCCACGGTCAAGGCAGCAGCCCAAAGGCAGCAGAGGATTCCCGGCCATAGCCCCCTGATCGACACTGCCGGCGACGGCCTTCCGACGCGCTCGCAACCCTCGGCAGGGGTCGCATCTCCGGCATCCGCGGTGTCCTGCCACTCTGTCATCATCCGGAGCGGGCTTGGGAAAAGTTGCATCATGGGCTCTCACTTCTCCGCTGGGAGAGAGAATTCCAGAACGTAGGTATCCTGGGATTCCGGCGCGCGGAAAAGCAGGGTGGCGACTTCGGGCAGAGGCCTCAGTGAGGGCGGAATTTCGAAATAAATCAACCCGATCGCCAGTTCCGCGCGGCGCAACTCGATCTGATCCCGGTGCACCGTTCCCGTTGCACGCAGCGGGAAAAACTCGAGATCTCTCCAGTGGTACGGCGGCCGCGGGAAACGGGTGTCGAGCATGCGCAAGAAAGCTCGACCAGCGCGCAGGTTGCGTGTGCCGCGACCATAAACCCTGCGCTGGCGAACGGGGTCGGCCAGAGCTAGTCTCATGCTGCGCCCGCCGTCTTTCAGCTCCAGTTCGAAGCTCTCACGGGTAACGGTGAGACTTTCGAAATCCTTGTTGAGAACAGCCACGAACAGCGGGAGATAGTCCGAGCGATCTCTGAGCGACAAACGGGAAACGAAGGTATCCAGCGCCAGATACAGCTCCGTTCCATTGTTCTGGTAATAACGGGGTGTTGGCCCGGCATCCTCCGACACCGCCCGGTGCCGCGACGAGCCGATGCAGGCGGCAGAGACCGAGAGCAGCAGCAATGCCAGCCAGTAGCATCGCCATCCGGACGGCGGGAGTCGCCCGATTACCGAGCGCCGGAGCGGGCCTGCGTCAAGGCCAGCCGCCCCGGGAACGGCTTCCGCGCTCACCGGACCCGGTGAGTGCCCCGATTTCTTCGCCCAGTGGCCGAATCTGGCACAGCAAGCGCGCTTCATGGCCGGAGATTAGCGCGGAACGCAGGGAGCAGCAATGCGCCCGCTGGAAGACGCTCCGGTGGGGCCCCGATCCGGGGGAGGAGCGCGGCAAAAATTTTCGCCTTTTACGCGACCCAGCGCTCGGGCATACGGTATTCCGAACGCGTTCGCCGCCTTGGTCGGAATCACTGGAATCCGACACCACCCCGAGCCAAGCCAAGCTGCTTTTTTACAGTCACTTAACCCAAGAACCAAGGAGGCCCATCGTGGCACGCAAATTGCTATATGACATCTGTGGATTCCGCCCTTGGTGGCGCGGGCTGCCGCGTCGGTTCGTGACCGGAGGAGGTCGAGCAGCCCAGCCACCAGGCCCAACCCTAGGAGGTTATTGGATGAGAGGGAGGAGGTTGTTTGGCGCGGTGCTCGCTTTCCTGCTGCTGGCAGGAACGCTGAGCTTTGCACAGGAGTACCGCGGTAATCTGTTCGTAACCGTGACCACGGATGAGGGGCAGGTCGCCGTCGGCGCCATCGTCAAGCTCGTCGGCACCGACTACACGCGAACGGCCACGACCAATGATCGTGGCGAGGCCCGTTTCATCAAGCTGCAGCCCGGCTCCTACACACTGGTCGTCGAGTTCCAGGGCTACAACCGGGTCGTGGAAGAAGGCGTCACCATCGATCCGGCTGCCAACACCCAGATGGGAGTGAAGGTCTCCCGCGCGGAGATCGTGCAGGAGTACGACGTTGTCGCTGTCACGCCGCTGCTCGATCAGCGCAAGGTCGGACAGAGCACGGTGCTCTCGCCCGAAGAGCTTTCCAAGATTCCCCAGGCCCGAGACCCCTGGGCCCTGCTCGCGACGATTCCCGGTCTACAGTCCGACCGTATCAATGTCGGTGGAAATCAGTCGGGCCAGCAGTCCCAGTGGGTCGGTCGCGGTGACGACGGCGACAATGCGACATGGGTCATGGACGGCGTCGACTTCACCGACAATGCCGCAGCCGGCTCGTCGTCGACCTACTTCGACTTCAACAGCTTCGATTCCATCGTCGTCACCTCGACCGCAGCGGACTTCGAGCAGACCTCGCCGGGCCAGCGCCTGTCCTTCATCACCAAGCAGGGCGCCAACACCCACACCGGATCGATGCGCCTGCTCTGGGCCGATCAGGACTACCAGTCCAACAACACGCCGGACTTGCCCGCACAGCCGGATTTCCAGGGCAACGTGATCAACGAGACCTTCGAGAAGAACTTCGAGATCGGCGGCCCGATTGTCGCCGACAAGGCCTGGTACTGGTTCGGCTTCAACAAGAACGACATCAACCTCGGCGTGCCGAAGGCGGGTGGCGGACTCCAGCCTGATCGTACCGAGCTGCAGAACATCAGCCTGAAGGTCCACGGCTACTTCAACGAGGGCAAGACCAACTACAAGCTCTACTACACCGAGGGTGACAAGGTGAAGACCGGCCGGAACGCCAGCATCAGCCGGCCGCCGGAGACCACATGGGACCAGGAAGGCCCCACGCCGATCTACACCGGAGATATCAGTCACTTCTTCACCCAGGACCTCGAGGTTTCCCTTCAGGTGAGCAAGGTCGGCGGTGGGTTCCAGCTCGTACCCCAGGGCGGCTTGAGCCCGCAGGTCAGCCTCGGCCCTGATTTCATCTGGGGCGGCTCGTTCATCAACTACGTCACGGACCGGCCGACCAACCAGTACGCCATCCGCGGCAACTATTTCCGTAGCACCGGAAGCGTCGAGCACGAGTTCAAGTTTGGTTACAAGTACAAGGACGCTGAAATCACCTCGCTGAGCAACTGGACCGACCAGGGACTGATTTCTGCCAGCTTCTTCGGTGACTTCGGCCTGGGTGACTATCGCGAGGTATGGCTGATTCGCGAGAGGAACTCCGGCGAAAAGATGAAGTTCACCACCCTCTGGTTCGGCGACACCATGCTCTGGGGCAACTGGTCGGTGACCGCTGGCGTGACCTACCTCAAGCAGACTGGCCGGCAGCTCGCCAGTAAGGTCCGCGAGGTGCCCATCGCGCCAACGATTCTCCCCGGCATCTCCTTCAACGGATTCGATCCCGGTTTCGCCTGGGAGGATTTCCTGCCCCGAGTCGGCTTCACCTACACCTTTGACTCTGACCGCCGTTTTCTGGTGCGCGGTGGATGGGCGCGTTACGTCGACAACCTCTCCTCAGGCGTGGTTTCTGCCAACAACCCGGTCAACCAGTCGGAAATCGATTACGAGTGGTGCTGGGCCGACGACAACTCCGGGATGCCCGGATTCAGTAGCTGCCTCGGAGACGACGGCCTGCCGAACACGGCGGATGACCTCTTCGGTAATGGGGATAACTGGGTTGACGCCAACGAACTCGGCGCCCCGACTGGTTTCTTTGATAACGTCGATCCCAACGACCCCGGCAGCCTGATCTTCGTCAACGACATCGACCGCGGCCTCGAGGCACCCCAGGTCGAGGAGTTCACCCTGGGTGCGGAGTACGAACTTGCTCCGGACTTCACGCTGGCGGCCAACCTGACTTTCAGGACCCGTGATCGGACCCTCTGGTCTCCGCTCTACCGCGATCGCGATGCCGGCACCTTCTTGACCGCCGCGGACTGGTCGATGTGCACTGCCGGCGATCCCATCTGCGACGACTCCTACGCCGCGACCGGCACCTTCCCCGATAGTGGGGCTGCCTACAGCGAGCCCGTTTACTACCTGGCGACCGACATCTCGGCCACCAACCCTCTGCGGAGCACACGCCTGACGAACCGGCCGGGCTACCAGCAGGACTACAAGGCCCTGGACCTGATCGCCACCAAGCGTCTGTCCAATAAGTGGATGCTGCGCGGTTGGTTCACCTACTCCAAGTGGACCCAGAAGGTTCCCAGAAACAGCCTGCAGGATCCCACCAACTTCCAGGGTGGTACGGCTGAGGATGGCGGTGACGTTGCCGTTTCCGCCGGCAGCGTCTCCGGCGCCTTCGGCGACGTCTGGATGGGTACCGCCCGCTGGCAGGCCAACGTCAACGGCCTGTACCAGCTACCTCGCGACATGTACATTTCGGCGAATGTCCAGGCCCGTCAGGGTTACGGCATTCCCTTCTACCATCGCGTGACCAACGTCCCCGATGCCGATGGCTTCACGAGCACCAAGCTGGTGCAGATTGGCAAGGTGACCGATCGTCGCTACAAGGATCTGGTAACTGTCGACCTCAAGTTCGGCAAGTTGATCAAGGTCGGTGGCACGACGGTCGAGCTGAGCGTCGAAGCATTCAACCTCTTCAACGAGGACACGGTCTTGCAGAACGATCGCCGTGTGAACACCTCCACCTATTCCACCTACGGACCGCGCGTCGACGAGATCCTCAGCCCGAGGATCTTCCGTTTCGGCGCACTGATCACCTTCTGATCGAGCAGGGTTCACGGCCGGCCCCGAGGCGTACAGCCTCGGGGCCGCTTCTTTTTCGGTACTCCTCCCACATCTGTGGGTGCGGCTGCCAGGTACATGGCGTCCATGTGAACGGCTTTACAGTGCCTTGGCGGTTCATCGGTCTGGACTGGAGGAGTGCCGAGCCGAGCGCCCCTCTCCGGCGCACATCGACCCGCGCCAGCACTACTTCCTAGGTTCGCCGCTGAGCGCGCCCGGCTTTCGTGCATAATGCTGGCCTGCAAAGTGGAAGGATCTGATCCGATCATGTACAGAGTCCCGATCGCAG